>JAYPRP010000043.1:0-3240 GCA_038132575.1 Rhodospirillaceae bacterium | reverse complement strand
GGTTGCCTCGGTATTTGCCGAAACATAAACCCCGACCCGGCGCCCGGACGGCGCCGTTTTGGTGT
This sequence comes from Rhodospirillaceae bacterium, assembly GCA_038132575.1. Lineage (GTDB taxonomy): Bacteria > Pseudomonadota > Alphaproteobacteria > UBA6615 > UBA6615 > UBA8079. Next base: position 3,175 of record JAYPRP010000043.1, on the reverse strand, counting down.
TGCTTAAGTCCTAACGGACTAGAAATTGAACTGATTGGAGAGGATTACAACAGCGCCGTCATTATCCACAGGCACGGCCGTTGCGTTCATGTTGTCTACACGGGCGACGTTAGCCGACAGGTTGATCTCCCAGCCTGGCGCCATGTCGTAAGCGATATCGAACGAGATAATCCGAATGTCGGTATCACTGATGCCTGTAGTATTGCCCTTGGTGCTATTGAACCAGTTCAGGCTGAGGCCCCAAGGGCCAGTCGTGTAAGAGCCTCCGATCGAGTAATAGGAGCCAGAGTCCGCCCCTGCTACGATGTCGGCTGAAGTCTGACCTGCGTGTGCAAAGTCTACAAAGCTTGCGCCGAGGCTGTATGCACCGAAGTTAAATGTGGCGCCAGCAGCGATTGTCTCAAGGTCACCCTCGGTACCGGCACCTGTTGCAGTCTCACTAGTACCGAACTCACCGGTCAGGCTGGCGACGAAAGAGCCTTCGCCGATTTTACCTTCGTAGTTGACGCCAAGACCGATCACATTCTCGTAATCGCCGTCGTTGTCGGCATCGGCTGTAGCTGCACCGCCCGAGCTCTCGCCGGTGTCGGGTGTTAGTGAGCCGCCGAGCTGGAAGCCGCCGATTCGAGGTGTGAGATAGATCAGCTTAGTTGCACCGCCAGCCGAGGCGTTACCGGTAGCAGAGATACCACCGCCTGAACCGAAGGCGATAAAGTCGGCCACGTCCCCATCGGGGCCGGCGCGACCAACAAGGATATCGTCGCTCTCAACGAACAACTGGTCGGTAGCATCGTCTTGGTCACCCATTTCGATACGGCCTAAGCCATCGCTCTCAATGAAAGCCCAAGCAGCGTCAGCGGCCGTACCGTCGGCAGCGCCGGCGTGAAGTTCAATGTTCACTCCGTACTTAATACCACTTTCAGATGTAGCTTCCGCACCGATAACGACCTCGGACTCATCAACCTTGAACTGATAGCCGCGGCCGGCTGTGGCTGAAACATCCTGATTAACGATACCGATCTGGAAGAGTAATTCACCCTCGAGGGTTACGCTAAGAGCGTCTCTCGACCCGACTGAACCCGCCATAGTTGGGCTCGCCAACATGGCAACTCCCACGAGTGCGCTCGAACCGAGCCAAAGGGATTTTTTGATCATCGTTGTAAAACTCCAGCAATTGAGATCCGCGCAACCCGCACAGAATGTTATTTAGTAACACTAACAGAAGCGAACCGACAAAGGCTTTCTGGGTCGGACTGGGTCCGATGCTTCCGGGATGACGCCTCTACACTGCTGAGCTTTAAATTTTTATTTTTAGGAAGAGGAACGATCGCGAGTTTATTGCGACTGAATCGAGGCTCAAACCCAAACCGCATCCGGGCTGCTGTTTTCTTTTAAAATGTTGCAGAATTACATCAATAGTATGAATAGGTTGCCCGATTTTTCGTCAAATCTGTACAATCGGTAAGCAGATAGTCGGACAAAAGAAAACTCGGCGTTCGCGATGGGGAAAGCGGACGCCGCGCAAGCGAGGCTGGGTCATGAAGACCCGGCATTTTGCCACTGTGCGGCATGATGGACTCAGTTAGCGAGGCCGCGTGAGGCAGAGCCTGCAGACCGCCTGCGGTGCACCTATGGTTGGTTGTGGAGACCCCTTCTGCTCTGCTATACGCCGCACGCGGACGAGACCGACCGCCCACTCGTTTAACTGGAGAAAACCGCATGTCTTCCGCTGTCGAATCACCCGCCGGCAACGACGATTACATTGTCGCCGATATCTCGCTGGCCGATTGGGGCCGCAAAGAACTCGATCTCGCCGAGGTCGAAATGCCTGGCCTGATGGCACTACGCGAGGAGTACGGAGATTCTAAACCCCTGGCTGGCGCGCGCATCGCCGGATCACTGCATATGACGATTCAGACCGCGGTACTCATCGAGACCCTGCAGGCGCTAGGAGCGGATATCCGCTGGGCGTCGTGCAACATCTACTCGACGCAAGACCATGCCGCAGCGGCAATAGCCGTGACGGGCACGCCGGTGTTCGCGGTCAAGGGCGAGACCCTCGAGGAGTACTGGGACTACGCCCATCGCATCTTCGACTGGGCGGATGGCGGCGTTCCGAACATGATTCTTGACGATGGCGGCGACGCCACGTTGCTGATCCACCTGGGCAAGCAGGCCGAGACCGACCCGTCCGTGCTCGACAACCCCCAGAACGAGGAAGAAGAAGCGGCCTACGCCTCGATCAAGAAGCGCCTGGCGGAGCAGCCGGGCTGGTACTCCAAGGTTGCCGAGAGCCTCAAGGGCGTCACCGAGGAAACCACAACGGGCGTGCACCGGCTCTACGACATGGCGAAGCAGGGTACGCTCCTGTTCCCGGCCATCAACGTGAACGATTCGGTGACCAAGTCGAAGTTCGACAATCTCTATGGCTGCCGCGAGAGCCTGGTGGACGGCATTCGCCGCGGCACTGATGTCATGATGTCGGGCAAGATCGCCGTGGTCGCCGGCTATGGCGAGGTGGGCAAGGGTTCGGCCGAGTCTCTTCGCAATGCCGGCTGCCGGGTCATGGTCACTGAGATCGATCCGATCTGCGCGCTCCAGGCCGCAATGGAAGGCTATGAGGTCGTCACCATGGAAGAGGCGGCCGGCCAGGGCGACATCTTCTGCACGGCGACGGGCAACGTGGACGTCATCACCGTCGATCATATGCGGGCGATGAAGGACCGCGCGATCGTTTGCAACATCGGCCACTTCGATTCCGAGATTCAGGTGGTCGGCTTGCGGAACTGCAAGTGGGAGAACATCAAGCCCCAGGTGGACGCGATCGAATTCCCCGACGGCAAGAAGGTCATTCTTCTGTCGGAAGGACGGCTGGTAAATCTCGGCAACGCGACCGGCCATCCGAGCTTCGTGATGAGCATGTCCTTCACCAACCAGGTGCTCGCCCAGATCGAACTCTGGCAGAACAACAGCGACGGCAAGTACGGCAAGGATGTGTATGTGCTGCCGAAACACCTGGATGAGAAGGTCGCGACGCTGCACCTGAGCAAGGTTGGGGCGAACCTGACCGCGCTGACGGACAAGCAGTCCGAGTATCTCGGTATTCCGGTTGCTGGGCCCTACAAGCCCGAGGCATATCGTTACTAGCGCGCGGCTGCGGGCTCGCGCCCGGCCC
>JAYPRP010000042.1:15911-20829 GCA_038132575.1 Rhodospirillaceae bacterium | reverse complement strand
GTGAAGAAGACGCCCGCCGCCACCACGACAATCAGGAGCGGTGCCGCGAACAACAGCCCGATACGAACAATCCAGCGGAAACGGTTGTCGCGAACTCCGGCCATCCTTCACACCTCCGCTTGTGCGCGGGGCATGCCGGCCGCCCTCAGGCGGCCTCGGCCTGCACCACCTCGCCGTTGATCAGCAATCCGTCCGCACCGGCCGACACGTGGACGGTGTCGCCGTCCACGATAGCGCCCTCAAGCAGCATCGCGGCAAGCGAATTCTGCAGGTGACGCTGGATGACCCGCTTGAGCGGACGCGCCCCGTAGACGGGGTCGTAGCCGGCATTCGCCAGCCACTCCGTCGCCGCATCGTCCAGCTCGAGCGCGATCTTCCGGTCCTCGAGTAGCGCGCGGAGGTGCCCGAGCTGGATCTCGACGATCCCGGACACCTGTTCGCGCGTCAGGCGATGGAACAGGAGCACTTCGTCCAGCCGGTTGAGGAACTCGGGCCGGAACGCGCCCCGGACGACCTCCATCACCGCGTCACGGACACTGTCCGTATCCTCGCCGTCGGCCTGGCCCGCGAGATGTTCACTGCCCAGGTTCGAGGTCAGGATGATCAGCGTGTTCTTGAAATCGACCGTGCGGCCCTGGCCGTCGGTGAGACGACCGTCATCGAGCACCTGCAACAGAACGTTGAACACGTCGGGATGCGCCTTCTCGACCTCGTCGAACAGGATCACCTGATAGGGCCGCCGCCGGACCGCCTCGGTCAACGCACCGCCCTCTTCGTAGCCGACATAGCCCGGCGGTGCGCCAATCAGTCGCGCGACCGCGTGCTTTTCCATGTATTCCGACATGTCGATACGGACCATGGCCTGCTCGTCGTCGAACATGAAATCGGCGAGCGCCTTGGTCAGCTCGGTCTTGCCGACGCCCGTCGGTCCAAGGAAGAGGAACGAGCCGATCGGACGGTTGGGATCCTGTAGGCCGGCGCGCGCGCGGCGCACGGCATGTGAAATGGCGCCGATCGCCTCGTCCTGGCCAATCACCCGGCTCCCGAGAACCGCTTCCATTTCCAGGAGCTTTTCGCGCTCGCCCTCGAGCATCTTCTCGACCGGAACACCGGTCCAGCGTGACACGACGCCCGCGACATGAGAGTCGGTGACCTCTTCGTCGAGCATGTTCGCGTCCGGCGCCTCGTCGGCCTCGGCAACGGCCTTCTCGAGATTCGGAATGAGCCCGTAAGCAAGCTCGCCGGCGCGCTCCAGGTTGCCGACCCGCTGCGCCTGCTCCAGCTCGAGCCGCGCAGCATCGAGCTGCTCCTTGATCTTCTGGGTCCCGGCGAGCTTTTCCTTCTCTGACTGCCAGACGAAGGTCAGGTCCGCCGATTTTGCCTCCAGCTCACCCAGCTCCACCTCGAGCGTCTCGAGCCGGTCCGCCGACGCTGTGTCGCTTTCCTTCTTCAGGGCCTCGCGCTCGATCTTGAGCTGGATGATCCGCCGGTCGAGTTCGTCGATCTCCTCCGGCTTGGAGTCCACCTCCATGCGCAGCCGCGAGGCTGCCTCATCGACCAGGTCGATCGCCTTGTCGGGCAGGAAACGGTCCGTGATGTAGCGATTGGACAGGGTCGCTGCCGAAACGAGGGCCGAGTCCGTGATCCGCACGCCGTGGTGCAGCTCGTATTTTTCCTTCAGCCCGCGGAGGATCGAGATTGTGTCGGCCACCGTCGGCTCGGACACGAAAACGGGCTGGAACCGCCGCGCCAGCGCCGCGTCCTTCTCAACATGCTTGCGATACTCGTCCAGGGTCGTCGCGCCGACACAGTGTAGTTCACCGCGCGCCAGCGCCGGCTTGAGCATGTTCGAGGCATCCATCGAACCCTCGGCCGCCCCGGCCCCGACGATTGTGTGCATCTCGTCGATGAACAGCACGATCTCACCGGCCGCCGCGCTGACCTCCTCGAGGACCCCCTTGAGACGCTCCTCGAACTCGCCGCGGAACTTCGCGCCGGCGATGAGCGCGCCCATGTCGAGCGAGAGGAGGCGCTTCTCGCGCAGGCTCTCGGGCACGTCACCGTTGATGATGCGCAGCGCGAGCCCCTCGACGATCGCGGTCTTGCCGACACCAGGCTCGCCGATGAGGACGGGATTGTTCTTGGTACGCCGGGACAGGACCTGGATCGTCCGACGAATCTCCTCGTCGCGCCCGATCACGGGGTCGAGCTTGCCGTCGCGGGCCGCCGCGGTCAGGTCGCGCGTGTACTTGGCGAGCGCCTCGTAGGCGTTCTCGGACGTCGCGCTGTCGGCCGTGCGGCCCTTGCGCAGCGCGTTGATCACCTCGTTGAGCGCCTGGGGCGTAAGGCTCGCATCGGCGAGGATCTTTGCCGCGCCGGTGCCTGTCGCAAGCGCGATGGCCAGGAGCAGTCGCTCAACCGTGACGAAGCTGTCGCCGGCCTTGTCCGCGACCTCCTGGGCCGCGTTCAGTATGCGGCCGGTCTCCTTGGACAGGTAGAGCTGGCCCGCGCCGTCGCCCTCCACCTTCGGAAGCTTGTCGAGAGCCTGGTCGACGCCGCGTTCCGCAGCCTCGGGGTCGCCGCCAGCGGCCCGGATCAGGTTCGCGCAAAGCCCCTCCTCGTCGTCGAGCAGGGCCTTGAGCAGATGCTCGGGCACCAGTTGCTGATGCGCGCTGCGTTGCGCCAGGTCCTGAGCGACCTGAACGAATCCGCGCGCGCGTTCGGTAAATTTCTCGAAGTTCATCTCTTACTCCTCGAACGACCCCCTCGCATGAGGCGGGCTGGAACGGCGAACCCAAAATCGGCATTCGCCACAAGGACACGCGGTCGGCTCGCCATCTCGATGCACGAACCGCTCCGCATATCCGAGATATGGTGTTGCCGCGACGCAACACAAGCCCCCCCGCATCCCGCCAGCGCACCGAAAACCCGGCACCCCGATCGAAATAACGGACGAAGAATCCAACTATCCCAGAAATTCGTAGCCACCCCGTTAAGGAGCTGTCCGTGCAGGTTCTGCCGCGCACAGCGCAGGGAACACACGGATTTCGGCGTCTATACGCGCGTCATCGCACCGGGCGAAATCCGCCTGGGCGATCCGGTTTGTCTGTTGGACGAGCCGGGGTTACCCCCGGTTGTCAGGCGCTCGCGCCCTCTTCCTCGCCGGCTTCGTCGTCGTTGCCGGCACTGTTGTCGGCGGACGCATCCTTGGCACGGTCCCGGCCGTTGGCCCGGCGGGTGCGACGCTTGCGGCCGCTCGGGTTGGCCTCGCCATCGTCGGGCTTCGCCCGAGTCTCGTCGTCGGCCCCATCGCCATTGGTGTCGTCGCCGTCGTCTGCCTGGAGGTCCTCGACGAACGCCCCGTGACCATTACCGGACTTGCGCGGCGCGTCGTCCCGCGAATTATCGTCACGACCGCCGTCTTCGGCATTGTTCCGCTGCTCGTTTTTCGCGGCCGCCGCATTCATCAATCGAAAATAGTGCTCGGCATGCTGCAGGAAGTTCTCCGCACCCACGCGGTCGCCGCTCGAGGCCGCATCACGCGCCAGCTGCTGATACTTCTCGTAAATCTGCGACGGGTTCCCGCGAACGCGCGCGCCTGGGCCGTTGCTGTCGTAGGTTTGATTGCGGGGATTGCCGGACTTGCGTCCGCCGCGGCCCCGTGACCGCCTGTTGTTCGCGTTTGGTCGCATTGCTTCCGTCGATCAGAGTTGCTGATTACGGTCCAACTCCCGGCCAATCGGCCCAATTCACTTGGATCACGCGCTTCTCGGAAATGACCGCTCGACCAAGAGAGGTCTTATCAAGTTCTGATCCGGGAGTTCAGATGGACGCCAAGCCCTAAGAGATTGTGATCTCAACAGGCCATGCGTGGTGCATCTGACGTCCGGCACCCTAGGCGGCTCGTCCTTGTTTTCCAAGAACTTTTTTGTCCGGACGTTAATCCTGCGAGGCACGCTCGAATGCGATCACCCGCGCCCGCTGTGCGATGTCATGTTCAGTGCCCGCAATCCGAAGCTCGGCGACCCGCCCGAGCGCCGCAACCCCTTTGGCCTGACCGCGTCCGAGCTCGAGCGCCATGATCGCACCCTCGGTCCCAAGCCGCCCCAGCGCGGGGACAATTCGACGGTACGCCGCGAACCCATCGGCACCGCCGTCGAGCGCAAGGACCGGCTCATGGTCGCGCACCTCGGGTTCGAGATGACGCAGCTCGTACCGCGCAATATAGGGCGGGTTCGAGACAATGACATCGAACTCTCCATCGATCCCGTCACACCAGTCGCCCTCCTGCCAGCGGACACGATCGTCCAGCCGGAGCGCCACCGCGTTTTCTTCGGCTACCTCGAGCGCCGCTGAAGAGGCATCCACGCCGAGGCCGGTTGCATTGGGGCATTCGGCCAGCAGGGTCAGGACAATGCAGCCGCTGCCGGTTCCAAGGTCGAGAATCCGCAAGGGAGCGTCCCGGTCCTCGATCCGCGCCAGCACGGTCTCGATCAGCGTCTCGGTGTCGGGCCGCGGAGTGAGCACGTCCGGCGTGACCCGGAAGTCGCGCGACCAGAATTCCCGCGACGCGACGATTTGCGAAATGGGCTCGCGTGTCTCCCGGCGCGTCAGGAGATCCGCGAACGCCGTCAGCACCTCTCCCTCGAGCACGGCCTCGGGATTGGCAAACAGCCAGGCTTCGTCGTGGCCGGTTGCATGGCGCAACAGAACCCGGGCATCCAGTTCGGGCGTGTCCGATCCTGCGGCTCCAAGCCTGGCTTTGGCCGCGGCAAGAGCGGCGGCCACCGTGTTGGCGATTGGGTCAGTCATCCGTGTCCTCGGCGAGCTGGGCCGCCTGGTCCTCGGTGGTCAGCGCATCGACCAGTTCGTCGAGCCCCTCCCCGTCGAGAATCCGGTCGAGCTTGTGCAGGGTCAG
>JAYPRP010000042.1:0-15349 GCA_038132575.1 Rhodospirillaceae bacterium | reverse complement strand
TACATCCGGAACAGGTTTGCCGCGAACAGCGCCGCCTCGTCGCCGCCCGTCCCGGCGCGAATTTCCAGGATCGCGTTTTTCGCGTCCGCCTCGTCCTTGGGCAACAACATGATCTTGAGCGCCTGTTCGAGCTCGGGCACCCTCGCGCGCAGGTCCTCGATCTCTGCGCCTGCGAGATCTTTCATCTCGGCGTCCGCCTCGTCGTCAGCGAGGATTTCCTCGAGCCCTGTGATCTCGTCGCACGTGCCGCGCAACGCCAGTACTGTCTCCACCACCTGGCCGAGATCGGCATATTCCTTCGACAGCCGGACATACTCCTGCGGATCGCTGCCGTCGGTCTGGGCCAGCATGTCGCCGAGCTGGGCATGGCGTTCCACTACCCGGTCGAGTTTGTCATCCAGGCTCATTCGTCCTCGCTTCCGGGCTCACCCGGTTTCGTTTTCCAATTTGCGTCCGGCTTCAGCCCGAACATACGCCGGGCGGCTTCGGCAACTGCGTTCTCCGCGCCACCGTCCCGGGCCGCGTCGCGCAGGGCTCCGGAAGGTGTGTGCAGAAGTCGGTTGATCAAGCGGCGGGTCACGTCGTCTGCATCTGCCTGCGGAGCGGATGCCAGAATCTCGTCCCGTATCGCCTCGAAATATGCGCGCAACTCGGCGACCACCGGGACCGCATCGCGCTCCGCCTGCATCGCCCGGAAGGCATCCACATGGCTGCCAACAAGCTGCCAGGCCGCCTGCAACGCGGCGTCCCGCGACTCCCGGTTCGAGCGTGCGATCGCCTCGAGGTGATCGAGATCGTAGAGGAAGGCGTCCTCGAGTTCGGCGATCGCAGGATCGGCATCGCCCGGGATCGCGACGTCGAGCAAAAAGATCGGCTTCCTTCGGCGCGCGCGCAGTGCGGTGCAGACCATGTCGGCCGTGATCATGTGACGCCCGAGACCGGCAGCGCCGATGACCAGGTCGGAGCCAGTCAGCGCCTCCGGAATCGCATCATAGGTCGTGCTATGCCCGCCAACGATCTGCGCGAGGGCGGCGCCGCGTGCGGCGGTGCGTCCCGCGACGGTGATCCGCCGCAGCCCCCCGTTCTGGAAATGATCCACCATCAGCAGTCCCATCTCGGATGGGCCGATGAGGAGCGCTGACACGTTCTCGAGCGTGCCGAAGAGGCCCGCCGCAGCCTTCACCGCGGCTGTCGCCATCGAGACGGGGCCTTCGGCGATCGCGGTGTTGGTCCGCACGTCCTTCGCCGCGGCATAGGCACGCTGCATCAGCGACTCGAGGGCCGGCCCCGTGCCGCCCGCCTCCTTCGCGCGCGCATGGGCGGTCTTGATCTGGCCAAGCACCTCCGCTTCGCCGACGACCACGCTCTCGAGGCTGGCCGCGACCGCGATAACGTGCCGCACGGCCGCGTCACCCTGCAGTTCAACGATGGTACCGCCGCCCGTCTCTACATCCCCGCCGGCGCGTGCACGCAGCAAATCGCGGGCGGTCGAGGCGGCGCGCGCAGGATCGCCCGCAACTCCATGAACCTCGACCCGATCGCAGGTCGATACGAGGATCGCCTCATCGAAGCCGCCATCTGCAAGCGTAGCCAGCACTTCGGGCACGTCCGCATCGTCGACGAAGAGTCGATCCCGCAAACTGACACTACTGCTTCTGTGGTTGGCGCCCACGACGACATAGTCGGCCGGCGCCGCCCCTCGCTCCGGACGGTGGCCCATATCGGTCGCGTCGCTAGCGGTAGGCGGACAGGTGGTCGGTCAGATCGGCGATCGCCACATCGGTCTGCGCACCGGTGTCGAGATCTCGAACTGTCACGGCAGAACTGGCGAGCTCGTCGTCCCCGATCAGGACCGCCGCCGCCGCGTTGATCCGGTCCGCCCGTCGCAGGCCGCGTTTGAGCCCGCCTTTGTATAGCAGCTCGACCGTCAGCCCCGCACGCCGCAATTCGCGCGCGAGCCGCATGGTCTCGCGTTCTCCAGCGTCACCCATCCCGACGAGTGCCACCGGGCGCACGGCGGATGCCAAGTCGTCACGCATCATCGCAAGCCGCTCGACCCCGGCCGCCCAACCGACCCCAGGCGTGGCCGGGCCGCCCATTGTCTCGATGAGACCGTCATACCGCCCGCCGGCGAGGACCGTTCCCTGGGCGCCCAGCGCCTCAGTGATGAACTCGAAAGCCGTATGACTGTAGTAGTCCAGCCCGCGAACCAGCCGCGGGTTGCGGGTATACGCGATGCCCAGCGTGTCGAGCCCGTCGCGCACCGCGTCGAAGAAGTCGCGGGCCGCATCGGTCAGATAGTCATCGAACAGCGGCGCGTCGGCGATCACGGTACGGTCGCCCGCGTCCTTGGAATCGAGAATTCGCAGCGGATTGCGGGTCAGGCGTTCGCGGCTGTCGTCCGACAGCCGGTCGGCATGGCCCATGAAGTATTCGACCAGCGCATCGCGATAGGCGGCCCGGCTCTCGCCGTCGCCAAGCGTGTTCAGCTCGAGCGTGGTCTCGGCGAGCAACCCCAGCGCGTCCAGGATGTCGGCGCCGAGCGCGATCACCTCGACGTCGCCGGTCGGTTCCGGGACCCCGACCAGCTCGACTCCGATCTGGTGAAACTGGCGCAGCCGCCCCTTCTGGGGCCGTTCGTGCCGGAACATCGGGCCGTTGTAGAAGCATTTCAGCGGCAGCTTGTTGCGCAAGCCCCCGGAGATCACCGCGCGGGCGACCCCGGCCGTACCCTCGGGCCGAAGGGTCAGGCTGTCGCCCCCCTTGTCCTCGAAGGTATACATCTCCTTCGTGACGATATCGGACGTATCGCCGAGGGTCCGCTGGAAGACATCGGTGAACTCTAAGATCGGCGTCGCCATCGGGCCGTAGCCATAGCGGTCCGCGACGGTGCGGGCCGAGTCCACGAGCGCGACATGCGCACGCGCCTCGTCGCCGACAAGATCATGGGTTCCGCGCACTGGCTGGAGTTTGGCCACAGTTCGTCTCTGAATGTGTCGGGCTATTCGGCCGCCGACGGCAGGTCGTCGGACAGTTCGGCCTCGATTTCTGCCGCCTTGGCTTCTACCAGGCCAACAAGGTGATCGACGATATCCTCGTCTTGAAGCCGGTGGTGCGATTGGCCGCCGATATAGACCTGGTGGGTGCCGCGGCCACCGCCGGTAAAGCCGATATCGGTCATCGTCGCCTCACCCGGCCCGTTGACTACGCACCCGATCACCGACACGGTCATCGGAGTGGTGATATGCGCCAGCCGTTCCTCGAGCGCTCGCACGGTCTCGATGACGTCATACTGCTGGCGGGCGCAGGACGGGCAGGAAACCACGTTCACCCCGCGATGGCGGAGCCCCAACGCCTTCAGCATGTCGAAGCCGACCTTGACCTCTTCGACCGGGTCGGCCGAGAGAGAGACGCGCAGCGTGTCACCGATGCCCGACCAGAGGAGCATGCCGAGGCCGATCGACGACTTGACCGTGCCGGTGCGCAGGCCGCCCGCCTCGGTGATACCGATGTGGAGCGGGTAGTCGCACGCCTCGGCGAGTCCCATGTTGGAGGCCACCGCCAGGAAAACATCGGATGCCTTGACCGAGATCTTGAACTCGCGGAAGTCCTCGTCCTCGAGCATGTGCACCGAGTTCAACGCGCTTTCGATCAGCGCTTCGGGACAGGGCTCTCCGTATTTTTCGAGGAGTTCCTTCTCGAGGCTGCCCCCGTTGACACCGATCCGCATCGAGCAATTGTTGTCGCGGGCCGCCTTCACCAGTTCGCGCACTCGCTCGCGCGAGCCGATATTGCCGGGGTTCAGGCGCAGGCATGCCGCGCCCGCCTCGGCGGCCTCGATCCCGCGTCGATAATGGAAATGGATGTCGGCAACGATGGGCGCCGTGACTTCCGGAATGATCTCGCGCAGCGCCTTCGTGCTGTCCTCGTCGGGACAGGAGACCCGTACGATGTCCGCGCCGGCGACCTCGAGCGCGCGAATCTGCTCGATCGTTCCCGCCACGTCGGTGGTCCGGGTGTTGGTCATCGACTGGACAGAGATCGGCGCATCGCCGCCAACGGGCACGTTGCCGACCATGATCTGCCGGCTCTTGCGCCGTTCGATGTCGCGATAGGGGCGGACGCTCATGCTGGATTCAAACCTTCGGAATCGACCCGATTTTCAGGCGTAACATGCGCGTCGCCGGGCGAAATATCAACCGCGTCAGGCCCCGCGAACGCTATCGGATAACTGCGGAGCCCGCCCGAAGAAGCCCCGGATCGAGGCGAACATCGCGGCGGCTCTGGCCGCGCGCACCGATCGCCGAAACCACCTCGCCATCGACCAGAATCTCGAGGCCGCCGGCGTTGCCGGTCATGAGGCGCAGGCCATCGCGATTCGGCACCATATAGCGGTCGCCGGCCTCAAGCATCTGGGTCAGGATCACGCTCTCGTCGTCCTCGCGCACCTGAACCCAGGTATTCTCCTGTGCCTGAAGGATAATTCGGGCGGCTGCATTCCGCGCACCGAACGTTCGCCCCTCACGCCCCGCGGGTTCCTCGGAGGCAACCGACTCCGTATCCGAAGTGCTTGGCAGCGCGATGATGGCCGGCTCGGAATTGAACACCGACGAAACCGGTGCCGGCGTGCTCAGCGTGGCGGCCGCTGTCTCATCTGGAGCCGTCTCGTTTGTCGGCGCCTCGCCAGGTGGCAGTGCCACCTGTTTCCGCTCGGGCAAGACCGCTGTTTCCCTTGCCGTGTCCGCAGAAGTGTCGATAGGCGCGTCCATTGCCAGCGCCGGCTCCGGCGCAGTGTCCGCGGTGACGGCCGGAGCGGGCGGCTCCGATGCCGGTACATCGCCGGCGGTCTCCGCCGGCGGAGACGGCACCCGGGCCACCTCGATCCCGTTCTGGCTTTGATACCAATACCATCCGCCGAACGCCGCACCGGCGAGCAGCAGGCAGATCGTGACGAGCAAGCCGCCCGGGAAGCGGCCCTCGGGCACCGGCGTCGGAAAATCGAGATCCTGGGGCGCCTGGATGCCGCTCGCCTCTTCCTTGAAGCGCTCAACCAACGCGGGTGCGTCGAGGCCCAGATAGGCCGCATAGGACCGCACGAAGCCGATGGCATAGGTTGCGCCGGGAAGCTCGTCGAACCGGCCATCTTCGATGACCTCGAGATAGACCTGGCGAATGCACAGGTTCCGCGCGATGTCGGCGACGGTCCAGCCGGCGTTCTCACGCGCCTCGCGCATGAGCGAGCCGACATGGTCCGCCCCCTCGACCGAATGCATCATGTCGGAGGCGCCGTCCTGGTTCAGGACGCGGAGCGAACGCGGGTTCAAACGTACCATCGGGTCCCCAGCCAACTACTCAGGTGCGGTTTCACACCCGCGAACACACACCCATGCCGGGAGTTCGGCTCAGGTTCGGTGCCCGCCAACCGCACCGTAAGTAACCATAACCAAACGCATTTCACGTTTGCATCGTGATCTAACTATCAAATGCGAGTTGCGGCTGCAACGATTTACACCTCGACATCATGGTCTCGGGCAAAGTCGAGCAGGTGCGATCGAATGCTCGGGTGTGACGTGCGCAGCAGACCATCGAGATACCCGGTCAGGCCGTGGATCGTCAGCGACCGAACCATCGCCTTCACCGGGCCGAAGTTTGCGGGCGCCATGGACAGGCGCCGATACCCGATGCCGATCAGCGCCATCGCGGCAACCGGATCGCCCGCCATCTCGCCACACACCGTCAGGTCGACGTCGCGCCCGTCGCACGCCTGGGCGACATCCCTGAGGAAGCTCAGAACCGCCGGGGCAAGTGTATCGTAACGCCCTTCCATCCTCGGGTTACCCCGGTCCGACGCGAACAGGAACTGCACCAGGTCGTTGCTGCCCACGGACAGGAAATCGATTTGCGGCAAAAGGTTCGCGAACTGCAGTGCCAGCGCCGGCACCTCCAGCATAACCCCGGCGCGCACATTTGCCGGCACTGGCGCCCCCGACCGTGCCACCCGTTCGAGCTCGAGATCGAGCAATCGCCGCGCGGCCTCAAACTCGGAGACCTGCGCGATCATCGGGAACATGATGTCTAGATCACGCCCGCCGCTCGCTGCGATCAGCGCGCGCAGCTGATGGCGCAGCATAGCAGGGCGGTCGAGCGAGATCCGCGACGCACGCCACCCCATCGCGGGATTCTCCTCGACGTTGCCTTGCAGGTAGGGAAGCACCTTGTCGCCACCGATATCGAGCGTCCGGAAGGTGACGGGCCGGCCGTCGGCTTCCTCGAACACGCGGGCATAGAACTCGGTCTGCGCGGCAACATCCGGATAGTCGGCGCGGAGCATGAACGGGATCTCGGTCCGGTAGAGCCCGATCCCCTCGGCGCGCGTCTCGTTCAAACGCACCGTGTCGGCCAGCAGGCCTGCATTAAGGAACAGCGACACCGGCTCGCCGTCGCGCGTCTCCGACGGCATGTCGCGCAGGCGCTGATAAACCTGGAGCCGGGCGCTCTGCGCAGCCACGGCCATCTCGAAGTTGGCGCGCACCTCGTCACCGGGGCGCAGGTAGACGATGCCGTTGTCGCCGTCGACGAGGACCACGTCTCCCGTCTCGACCCGCGACAGGATCCCCTGCGCCCGTCCCACCAGCGGCACGTCGAGCGCCCGCGCGACGATCGTGGCGTGGGCGTTCGTCGATCCTTCCTCGAGCAGAACGGCCCGCAGGCTGCCCGGCTCGTAGTTCAGTAACTCGGCCGGGCCGAGCGAGCGCGCCACCAGTACCGCGTCTTCGGGCATCACCATTCCGTCAGACGCTCCCCCGTCGACGAGCTGGCGGAGCAGGCGATCGGTCAGCTCCTCGAAATCGAGCAGGCGTTCGCGCAGATAGCTGTCGGTGACCTGCCCCATGCGGACTCGGGTCTCGTCCTGGACCCGCTGAACGGCCGCTTCCGCCGACAGGCCGGAGCGTACAGCTTCGTCGATCCGGCGCAGCCAGCCCCGATCCTCGGCGAACATGCGAAACGTCTCCAGAATGTCGCGATGTTCGCTCGCGCCGGTAAACTCGGGCCGCTCCAGCGCCGCGTCGAGCTGACCGTACAATGCCGCCAGCCCATCGCGCACGCGCCGGCGCTCGACGTCGGGATCTTCGGTCAGCATTCGCTCGATCGTGACACGCCGGCGCTGGACGACGGCGGTGCCGAACGCCATGCCGGGGCTGAGCGCCAGCCCCTCGATCCGCTGCGGCAACGCCTCGGTGACGCTGTCGTAGCGCGCCGCCTCGAGGTCGAGGATGTCGCTGCCGGTGATCAGCTCCGCCAGCACCATTGCCGTGGTCTCGAGGGTCTCGACCTCCTCGTCGGTGTAGCTGCGCTGGGTCTGGTTCTGTACCGCGAGCACCCCCAGGACGCGGCCGGCGCGCAGCACCGGCACCCCCATTAGCGAGGAGTAGCGTTCCTCACCCGTTTCCGGTCGATAGGCGAATTGCGGATGGCTCTGGGCGTCGGCAAGCGCGATCGGCATCGCCTGCGCCGCGACAAAGCCGATCAACCCCTCACCGACCATCAACCGGGTGTTGCGCACCGCGTCGGCCCGAAGTCCCTCGGTCGCAAACAATTCCAGAACATCGCCCGCCCGGCGCACATAGATCGAGCAGACCTCCGCGACGAGTTCGCGGGCGATCAGGGTTGCGATCCGGTCTAGACGCTCCTGCGCAGTGCCGGGGCCCGCCATGATGTCGCGCAGGCGGCGTAACAGACGGCGCGAACCGGCCCAGCCCGGCGGACTCACAGCCCTGCCGATGGGCGGCTTCATAGCGGGGGGGTCCGCGTCGCCCGGGCCGAGGCGCGGCTTCGACCGTGCTCGGACTGGGCGAAGCTGGCGAACATCGAGACCTCTAGGCGGCGTCGAGCCCGTAGGCGGTGTGGAGCGCGCGCAGCGCGAGCTCGGTGAACTCCTCGGCGATCAGGACGCTAATCTTGATCTCCGAGGTGGAGATCACCTGGATGTTGATGCCGCGCTCGGCAAGCGCCGAGAACATCCGCTGGGCGACACCGGCATAGCTGCGCATCCCGACGCCCACGACCGAGACCTTCACGACATTGGCATCCGGCACAAGGCTCGTGAAACCGAGCTCCTCCTGCCGTGCATTGAGCATCTCGATGGCGCGATCCAGATCGCCGCGCGTTACGGTGAAGGTCATGTCCGTGCTGGTGCCGTCCTCGGAGACGTTCTGCACGATCATGTCCACGTTGACGTTCGCATCGGCCAGCGGCCCGAAGATGGCGGCGGCCACCCCTGGCTGGTCCGACACCTGAACCAGCGTTATCTTCGCTTCGTCGCGGCTGTAGGTGACGCCGCTTACAATTTCATGCTCCACGATATCTTCCTCGTCCACGACCAGAGTACCCGGTCGTTCACTGCCGACGGCATCATCGAATGATGAGAGAACCTGGACCGGAACCCTGTGGTTCATCGCCAGTTCGACCGAGCGGGTTTGCAGGACCTTCGCCCCGAGGGATGCCATCTCGAGCATCTCTTCATAGGTCACCTTACTCAGCTTGCGGGCGCGGGTCACGATCCGCGGGTCGGAGGTGTAGACCCCGTCCACGTCCGTGTAGATATCACACCGGTCGGCCTTGAGCGCCGCCGCCAGCGCCACCGCGGTCGTGTCGGACCCGCCACGCCCCAGGGTCGTGATACGGTTGTCGGGCCCGATTCCCTGGAACCCGGCCAGAACGCAGACCTGCTCGTCCGAGAACCGGCGTTCCATCTCGTCGATGTCGATGGACTCTATGCGGGCCCGCGCATGTGCATCGCTCGTGCGGATCGGCACCTGCCAACCGAGCCAGGACCGAGCGGGCACGCCCTGCTCCTGCAGGCAAATCGCCAGCAGCCCCGCCGTCACCTGCTCGCCCGTCGATACCACTACGTCATACTCACGAGCATCGTACAGCGCATGGGCCTCACGGGTGAGCGCGACGAGATCATTGGTCACGCCGGCCATCGCGGATACGATGACCGCCATCTGGTGGCCCGCATCATATTCCCGCTTAACCCGCTGCGCGACGGCGCGGATTCGATCCAGGTCGGCGACGGAGGTTCCGCCGAATTTCGCAACAATACGTGCCATTGGCTCTTCCATTGCGCCTTCCACAAGCACATATGGGACTGAGTGAAACATGCGGCACGGCCGCACGAAGCGCCTACAGCGCCAGCTTGAGATGCGAAGGCGGCGTATCCATACTCAGCCTGCTCTCGGCTGGCAAGCACCGCGCGCTCAAGCGGACGGCGCGGCAAAGGCCGGACTGACCGGGCAGGGCTTACTGGATAAATGGAAACGGGCGAATGACAGCGACCAGCGAAACCCCCGATTCTCGCGACTCGGCCGAACTCGAGAAGTTCCGCCGGATGGCCGCCGAATGGTGGAATCCGACGGGCAAATTCAAGCCACTCCACCGGTTCAACCCGGTCCGCCTGGAATATATCCGTGACCGGGCCTGCGAACATTTCGGGCGCGACAAGCATGCGATGCGCCCACTGGAGGGCCTCTCGCTTCTCGACGTGGGGTGTGGCGGCGGGTTGCTGTGTGAGCCGATGGCGCGCCTCGGCGCGGACGTCACGGGCATCGACGCGGTCGCACAGAACATCGAGATCGCATCGCTGCACGCAGCGGAGTCCGGGCTCGATATCGGCTACCGGGCGGAGACCGCCGAGAACATCCTCGCCGATGGCGCACGCTTCGACATCGTGCTCAGCATGGAAGTGGTCGAGCATGTGGCCGATCCGGCCGCGTTTCTGGGGGACTGCGCCCGCCTGGTCGCGCCCGGCGGGCTGGCCTTCGCCGCAACCCTCAACCGCACACCCAAGGCCTTTGCCCTTGCGATCGTCGGCGCGGAGTACGTGATGCGCTGGCTACCCCGCGGGACCCACGACTGGCGCAAGTTCGTGAAGCCGTCGGAGCTGGTGGGGGGGCTCGAGGCCGGCGGCATCGAGATGCTCGAGCTGACGGGCGTGGTGTTCAACCCGCTGACCGGGGGCTGGTCGCGCAAGCGCTCGGATATGGATGTGAACTACATGGCCGTCGGCTGCCGCCACGCGTGACGCCCGGCGCCGCTAGCTGTCCGCCCGCTTGACCCAGGGCAATTTCCCGACGGGAACCCCCTCCTCGGCAAGTTCCTTCGCGTCTTCGTCCGACGCGTTGCCGTAGATCGGGCGCTCGTCCGACTCGCCGTAGTAGATCTTGCGCGCTTCCTCGGTGAAGTCGTCGCCCACATCGTCGAAGTTCGTCTCGACATAGTCGCGAACCTCGC
Source organism: Rhodospirillaceae bacterium (assembly GCA_038132575.1). Classification (GTDB taxonomy): domain Bacteria; phylum Pseudomonadota; class Alphaproteobacteria; order UBA6615; family UBA6615; genus UBA8079. The sequence continues at coordinate 5,056 of JAYPRP010000042.1, read as the reverse complement.
CGAGCATCTTGCGCAGCTTGCGTGCCTGTTCCGCCTTCGCGCTACGATCTGCTACGACCGTCTCCTTGATGCCCACATCCGGCGCCATCATTGACTTCGCGACATCGGTGTCACCGCATTCGGGGCAGGCGACCAGGCTCTTCTTGGACTGGCGCGCGAAATCATCGGAATTCCGGAACCAGCCCTCGAATTCATGGTCGTTCGTGCAAATCAGGTTGAAACTGATCATCGCGATCGATCCGTGCTTTGCCCGGTTACCGGGCGACGAAAGAATACGAAACATTGAAGATTTGGTGCTAGTTCAGGAAAATTACAAGTCCCTTTCGAACGCATCCCATGCCATCCGAAACCCCGCCATCCGACTGGATTACCCGGTTTTCCGATGATACGCGCGACCCGGTCCTCGATCTGGCCTGCGGCGGCGGCCGGCATGCCCGCTTGTTCCTGGAGCTCGGACTTAAGGTGACGGCGGTCGACCGCGACATGAGCCAGATGGCCGATATTGCCAGCAACCCCGGCCTGACGTGCATAGAAGCCGATTTCGAGACCGACCCACCGGGCTGGCGCCCCGCCCCGGGCGCGTTCGGCACGGTGATTGTGACCAACTATCTCTGGCGACCGCTTCTGCCCGCCCTGGTCGACGCGGTCGCCCCCGGCGGACGGCTGATCTACGAGACCTTCGCGATCGGAAACGAACTCTTCGGCAAACCGTCGAACCCGGATTTCCTGCTGGCCCCGGACGAACTACGCGATGCCGTTGCGGGCAAACTGGAGGTCGTAGCCTTCGAGCAGGGCGAGACGCAGGTGCCGCGCCCGGCCGTAATTCAGCGCATCTGCGCTACGAGGCCGGAGAGCCCCCGCTGAGCCCGAGCATGGCATCGAGCTTGCCGGCGGAATCGAGGGCATAGAGATCATCACACCCGCCGACATGGGTGTCGTCGATGAAAATTTGCGGGACGGTGTGGCGGCCGTTGGCGCGCGCCATCATTTCCTGGCGCTTGTCGCCGCTGAAGCTGACATCCGTCTCCTCGAAATCAACGCCCTTCTGGGTGAGCAGCTGCTTGGCCGCCGCACAGAAGCCACACATCATGCCCGTATAGATTTCGACTTTCGCCATGGTTCCGGCCCTTTCTATCTCGACACATGCATATCTATGCGCGCGGCTGCCGATTGACCAGAGGACGCGCTCCAGAACCGTTCACTTCGCTGCCAGTTCGGACGCTCGACACGTGCGAGCACGAGCACATCCACCGCCGCCGCACCGGCCGCGAGCAAAACCTCCGCGCAGGCCGACGCCGTAGCCTCAGTGGTGAATACATCGTCTACCAGGAGAACTCGAGCGCCCGGTGCGGCATCGCGATACAAAGGGCTAGCCGAGAACGCGCCCCGCACATTGCGCCGCCGGGCCACCGCATCGAGGCCGCCCTGGCTCGGGGTCGCGCGGGTTCGTTACAAGAGATCGAGACGCAAGCGTACGTCGTCCTGCCCGCACAGCGCGCCTGCCAGCGGCCCAGCGCGGGCGCCACATGGGTGCGGTCGCGATGCTTCAGCCCGATCGTAAGGCTGCGGGAGACATCGTTATAGACGAAGATGGCGCGGGTCCGGTCGATCCGCGGCCGGTCGCGCAGGCACGCCCCGCAAAGCGCATCCGGCCCGTGATCGAACGCGAACGGTGTGCCACACGCCGCACAGAGAGGCGCGGACAGGAACACCGCACCGTCCCGGCAGGCGTGATACAGCGTGCCCGGATCGGACACGAGGGCATCGCAAGCGAGGCATTGCGGCGGCAACAGAACTTCGAGCGCATGCCGCGCCGCGTGCATGACCGGTCGCACCGACACGCGCATGACAGCGGTCTCGCGACCGAGCTCGGGATTTAGCCCCTCGGAAATGACGATGTATCTGGCAGCCAAGGAAAACCCCGAGTCAATCATGCCTCGGGCGTGCGCAGGTCCATACACTGATAAACCTGCATGTCGCAGCACCTCTGCTTTGCCGCCGGCCCGCCCCGTGCGATATAGGCAGCATGAGCGGGCCCGCCGACATCTTCGATCGCACATTGCTCCGCCGGCGGCGCACCCGGATCGCCGGACACTATCCTGCGCATGATTTCCTCTTCCGCGAGATCGCCGAACGCATCGCCGAGCGCACGGCGGACGTCCGCCGGACGTTCGAACGCGCGCTCGACTGGGGCGGACGCGACGGCGCATTCGCGGATGCCGCCGAACGCATCGCGCCGGGCAAGATCGCGTCCATCGTCCACAGCGACATGAGCATCGATCTCGCGCGGGACGGACGGACCCGCCACGGGAACCCGGCCGTCGTCGCCGACGAGGAAGCGATCCCCTTCGCGGATAACAGCTTCGACCTGGTCGTCAGCGCCGGCGCACTGCATGCCGTCAACGATGTGCCGGGCGCGCTCGCACAAATCCGCCGCGCCCTGCGGCCAGACGGGCTTTTCCTGGCCGCACTCATGGGCGGCGCGACCCTGCATGAACTCCGGACGGCCTGGCTCGCTGCCGAGGCCGAGATCGAGGGCGGCGCGAGCCCTCGGGTCGCGCCCTTCGCGGAACTGTCTGATGCGGCGGCGCTGCTGCAACGCGCCGGATTCGCCTTGCCGATGGCCGATCTCGACACCATATCCGTGAGCTATGACCACCCGCTGAAACTGATGCATGAGTTGCGTGGCATGGGCGAGACGAACATCCAGCGCAACCGACGGCGCACACCGACCCGACGCGAGACCCTGTTCCGGGCGGCGGAAATCTATGCCGAACGCTTCGCCGGCGCGGACGGCCGCGTGCCTGCGACGTTCGAACTGTTCTTCCTAACCGGCTGGTCACCGGACGCGAGCCAGCCGCGCGCCCTGAGGCCGGGCAGCGCCGCGACGCGGCTCGCCGACGCGCTGGAGACGGCCGAACACACCGCCGGCGAAGCGGCACACCCCGCCACGGACGACCGCTGATGCCCGTGGGTCTGTTCGCAACCCTCGGCACCGCCTATCACTTTCTGTGGTCGGAGCGTCGCGACCTGATCGCCTACGCCTTCCTGCCGGTGCTGCTAGTGACCTTCGTGCAGATCGCGGGGCTGTGGGCAACGGGCGAGTGGCAGACCGTCTTCGAGCCGCCCGAACCAGCACCCGCGCGTGATCCGGACCAGGCGCCGCCCGCGTTCGACATTCCGCGCATCCACATCGCGGCCATGGCCGCGAACGCCGTCGCCGCGTTCGTCGCCTATGCGATGTTCGCGGTCGCCTGGTTCCGACGCTACCTGGTCGGCCCCGAGGGCATGACCGTGGGCGCGGCGATGCGCTGGGGCCAGCGCCAGTGGCGTTTCGTCTCGCGCTTCTTGATGCTGATTTTCCTGGTGCTCGTGCTGGGGGCGCTCGCCACAGTCCCGCTCGACCTGCTGACCGCCTCGAACCCGATGTTCGGGGTGTTCGCGCGCGCCGTCATCGTGGTCGCGACCCTGCTGGTCACCTCGCGGCTGCTGTTGACCCTGCCCGCCGCCGCCGTAGACCGAACCTTCGGCTTCCGCGATGCCGCCAACGCGACCAAGGGCAAGAGCTGGTACATGGTCGGCATCTATCTCTTCTCGCTGCTGCCCATGCTGTTCGTGCTGATTTTCGTCGGCCAGATCGTCAGCGGTCTTGCGCTCGGCATCGGCGGCCCGTCGCTGACCTTCCTGCTGGTGGCTCTATTGGTTCAGCAGGCGGTGATGTTCATCGCTATCGCAGCACAGGTCACGGCACTCGCCGAGGCCTACCGCCAGCTTGCTCCGCCCGCGTGACGCCCCCACCCATGCCGTACAAGCTTCCGATCCTCGCCACCATTGCCGACGGCTACCGCTTCATCGCCGGGCGATTCACCGTCTGGTTTCAGCTGGCGGTCATCCCGCTCGCGATCTGGGCCGCCGTCGAGTTTGCTGTTTCGAACGGGCTTCTAGCCGGAGCGATCCCCGGACTCGGAAGCGACAGCAAACTCGCCGCCAACGGCTCGGCCAACGCGACTTTCTTCGTCGCCTACCTGATCGTGACGATCGCACTGCTGCTCTACGCGGTCGCCCTGCACCGGCTCGTGCTCGACCTGCCCGGTAGCGCCGGCGTGTTTGTCTGGCTTGCATGGCGGCGGCGCCACCTGCGCTATGTCGGTCACGGGGTCGTTGTCGCCGGCATCCTGCTCATCGGGATTCTGGTCACCGGCACCCTCGTGCCCGCCGTCGGCGCGGTCGCGGGCGCGGCGGGGGCGCTCGAGAGCGCCGCGGGCCAGGTCACCCTGACCGTGATCGTGCTGCTGATGTTCGCCGTGCCGATCGCGCTGCTTACCTGCATGGTGCTGCCGGCGCTGCCCGCCTCCGCGGTCGAGGACCATGCCGTCACCCTGTCCGAGGCCTCGAACCAGGCGAAGGGAAACCTCTGGCGGATGACCTTTGTCTTCCTGCTGGGCGGGCTCGTTCCATTCTGGCTGATCAAGCGCGGCGTCACGTTCCTGGTCTACCGTTCGCTATCCGACGTCGACACTGCCATCGCGGCAGACACAACCCGGGTCGTCGTCGACTTCGTCGAATTCACCGTCTTGATCGTGCTGCTGTCACTGGTCTATCGCCGCCTGCGGGACAACACGACGCTCAGGGTCGATCAACCGCTACGCTAGGCGCGACGTCTCCGCAGAAACTGGCCATCGACGGTTGTGCTGGCCTCGTTCTATCGCAGCGATCGATGGGGGACGACGGATGTACCAGTTACCGGTGTAGCAGACGGTCAAGGACGCTTATCGTTTCATGTTCCCAAAGTGGCGCGCGGTTTTAACATACGCGGAGCCGCTGATCGTTCTTGCCGTGGTTACCATAGTCGGCATCTCCGATATCGTGCTCCGCCCGCAGCAGTTTTCCGGTATCACCATCATCGCCTTCATCGCGATCTGGTTGTTGGCGGCCGCACTGTGCGTCGGCTTCGCGGTTGCAATGCACCGGCACTATCTGATCGGTCCCGGTCACCGCGGCGTTCTTACAATACTCTCCTGGGGCTCGCGACAGTTGCGATTCCTCAGCTAGGCCA
>JAYPRP010000041.1:19953-22510 GCA_038132575.1 Rhodospirillaceae bacterium | reverse complement strand
ACTGGGCACGGACATTCCGGAGCTGCTGGACGAGCTGCGGCGACTCTATGCCGGGCGCGGTGTGAACCTCGTCAATGTCGCAGGCAAGTGGGTTCTGCGCACGGCCCCCGACCTTGTCGACAAGCTGAAGATCGAACGGGAATCCCAGCGTCGCCTGTCCCGGGCGGCACACGAGACGCTTGCCGTCATCGCCTACCATCAGCCCGTGACACGTCCCGAAATCGAGGAGATTCGTGGTGTGAGCCTGAGCAAGGGCACCATGGACGCTCTCTTCGAGGCAAACTGGATCAAGCCCGGTCGCCGCCGCAATGCGCCCGGTCGGCCGCTGACATGGGTCACGACCGAGACGTTCCTGTCTCATTTCGGCCTGGAAAGCCTGAAGGAGTTGCCGGGGCTTCAGGAGCTCAAGTCTGCGGGGCTGATCGATTCACGACCGGCTGTGAGCATCTATTCCGCGTCAGCGCAGAACGACGAATTGCCGTTCGATTCCGTAACCGGACAGGACGAAGCGGATCCGGAGCTCGATGAGCCCCTCGCTCACGACGACGAGCCCGTGCAGGAAGATGAAACCGGGACGTAAGCCGCAGCCATGGTTGCGAGTGAGAACCGCTTTCAATAGGCTCCGCCACCCCTGACGATATCGGCCTTCGGGCCCGACGGATTATGGCGCGCGAACTCAACGACTTTGTGCTCGAACATGTGTCGCACCGCTTTGGCTCTACGCTCGCGGTGGACGATGTGGACCTGACGGTCGGGGCAGGCGAGGTCGTCTGTCTCGTCGGTCCGTCCGGTTGCGGCAAGACAACGCTTTTGCGCGTGGCGGCGGGTCTGGAACCCTTGCAGCATGGTCGGGTTCTGATCGGCGGGACGGTCATGAGCGACAACCGGCAATCGGTCGCGCCGGAAGACCGGAACGTCGGCCTAGTTTTCCAAGACTACGCACTTTTCCCTCACCTGACGGTCCGCGGCAACATCGCCTTCGGGCTCAAGCATCTGGCGGGGGGCGCGCGGGACGAACATGTTGCGGCGGCGCTGGAACGAACTGGAATGTCGGGTTACGCGTCGAGCTACCCGCATCAACTGTCCGGCGGGCAACAACAGCGCGTCGCGCTTGCCCGCGCACTCGCGCCACAACCGCGCATTGTCCTGCTCGATGAGCCGTTTTCCGGACTGGATGCCTCGCTGCGGCAACGGGTGCGCGATCAGGCCGCGGCAATCCTCCGCGATGCTGGGGTGGCCACCTTGATGGTGACGCATGACCCCGAGGAGGCGATGTATCTCGCTGACCGCATCGCCGTGATGAACCACGGCGCCTTGCGACAGGTGGGCACCCCGGACGAAATCTATCTCGCGCCGGAGGACGCCTTCGTCGCTGCCTTCTTCGGCGATGTGAACCGGTTTTCCGGAACGGTCTCAGGTGGAAATGTGGACATTGCGCTGGGTTCCGTGCCGACGAATGGCCACGGCGAAGGCGAGTCCGTCGACGTGCTGATCCGGCCCGAGGCGCTGTCGATCTCGACGCATGGTGTCGCTGGTGTCGAAGGGGTTGTCGAGGCCGCCCGGTTCCTGGGCCGAAGCAGCCTTATCGACGTACGCCTGGACGATCGTGAGAGGACCCTGGTTCGTGTTCATATGGCGGGCCGGATGCTGCCCGAGACCGGTGCCACGGTCACCGTATCGTGCGACCCTGCCCAGACTCATGTGTTCGAGGCGACGCAGAACGGATAACGCTTTGAAGCCAACGGACTACGGGCAAGTCCGGCCATTGCGGGCCGCAACCCTTTCTGCGATAGTCCCGGCAATCGGCCCCGAAGCATCGGGGAACAAAGGCAAAATCTGGAGCACCTGTACATGGGCACCTTTTCAATCTGGCATTGGCTCATTGTCCTCGTGGTCGTGCTGGTCCTGTTCGGCGGGCGTGGCAAGATTCCCAGTCTCATGGGCGATGTCGCCAAGGGCATCAAATCCTTCAAGAGCAACATGAAGGACGAGGGCGCGGTGGACGCCTCGGACAAGATCGAGGACGATTCGCCGGCATCCGCCACAACAGCTGCGCGCGAAGACGAAACGGCGAAGAGTTAGAGCCTTACGTCTTCAAGGGCCCGGCGTAAGCCCGGCCGCAAACGGACCCCGCGATCATGTTTGATATCGGTTGGCCTGAGCTGTTGCTGGTGATGGTCATCGCCCTGATAGTGATCGGCCCCAAGGAACTGCCGAACGCCATCCGCACGGTCATGTCGGTCGTGCGTCGGGTGCGTAGTGCCGCGCGCGAGTTCCAAAGCGGGCTGGACGATATCGCGCGCGAAGCCGGCGTGGACGACATCAAGCGGCAGATGGACGACATCGAATATTACGACCCCGGCGAGGCGCTGAAGAGCATCGCGGATTCCGACAAGGATCTGCTGGGGCTGGACGACGATCCGGATATGCCGAGCGGCAACAGCATCTTTGATCCGAACGCTGCCTTCACGCCGCCCGACGACGGCCCCGCGAAAAAGAAAGACGGCACGCAAGCCGAGACGGGCGGCGATGCGGGGGCACAGGACACCGCATCGAA
>JAYPRP010000041.1:0-19943 GCA_038132575.1 Rhodospirillaceae bacterium | reverse complement strand
CATCGAACCCGGAGACGAAGCCGGCAGCGGGCGGGACGACGTCATGACTTCAGAAACTGGGGAACCGACCGGCGAAACCGCAGCACCGGATGAAGACCAGGGCGCGCTGGAGGAAACGGTTGCGGAATCGCATCAGGAAGGAAACGCTCTCGACGACAGCAAGATGTCGCTGATCGAGCACCTTACGGAGCTTCGCCGGCGGCTGATCTACGCGGTCGCTGCCTTTATCATCGTCTTCCTGATCTGCTTCTACTTCTCGAATGCGTTCTTCGATTTCCTCGTCGAGCCGCTCGCCTCGGTGTGGAACGGCAACGACCGGCGGCTGATCTTCACCGCCATGCACGAGAAGTTCTTCACCAACATCAAGGTCGCGTTCTTCGCGGCTGCGTTCCTGTCGTTCCCGATCTTCGCCGTTCAGGTCTGGATGTTAGTCGCACCGGGTCTCTACAAGAACGAGAAGGGCGCGTTCCTGCCGTTTCTCATCGCGACGCCGTTCCTGTTCTTCGGCGGCGGGGCCTTCGTCTACTACATCGTGATGCCGGTCGCCTGGCAGTTCTTCACGAGCTTCGAACAGCTCGCCGCCGGATCCGGCGGTCTGCCGATCGAGCTCGAACCCAAGGTCAACGAGTATCTCTCTCTGGTGATGCGGCTGATCTTCGCGTTCGGCCTGAGCTTCGAGCTTCCGGTCGTGCTTTCGATTCTTGCGAAAGTGGGGATCGTCACAGCAGACGGTCTGAAGAAGAAGCGACGCTACGCCATCGTCATCGCCTTCGTCGCGGCCGCAATTCTGACGCCGCCGGATCCGCTGAGCCAGCTCGCGCTCGCGATCCCGATCATTCTGCTTTACGAGATCTCGATCTACTGCGCGATCCTGATCGGCCGCCGTCGCGACGAAGCTTATGCGAGCGACGTCTGATCGCCGTCGAACTGGACGCGATTCGCCCGAACTTCCTATAAGGGCGCGACCCTGAACCCGGCAGAATTGCATGTTCGATCTCAGATGGATTCGTGATCATCCCGACGCGTTCGACCGCAGCCTTGCACGGCGCGGCGAAGATCCGTTGTCCGCCCAGATTCTGGAGATCGACGCGCGCCGGCGCGCCGCGCAGACGCGGTTGCAGGAGATGCAGGAGCGGCGCAACGCAGCCTCGAAGGAGATCGGTGCCGCCATGAAGGATGGCCGGACCGACGAGGCGCAAGAGCTCAAGTCCGAGGTCGCCGAGATCAAGGGCGCGATGGACGGAGCCGAGGCCGAGGAAAAGTCGGCATCCGACGAACTCAACACGCTACTTTCCGGAATCCCGAACGTACTGGACGACGACGTTCCCGATGGCGCTGACGAGGACGACAATCTCGAAATTCGGACGGTCGGCGACGTTCCGGTATTTTCCTTCGAGCCGAAGGAGCATTTCGATATCGGCGAGGGGCTTGGCCTCATGGATTTCGAGACGGCGGCGGAACTGTCGGGCTCGCGTTTCGTGATCCTGAAGGGGGCGCTCGCCCGCATGGAACGAGCTCTCGCCGATTTCATGCTCGATGTTCACACGGAGGAGTTCGGCTATACCGAGATCAGCCCACCGCTGCTGGTGCGTGACAATGTTCTTTTCGGAACCGGGCAGCTCCCGAAATTCGCCGACGACCTGTTCCGGACCGAAGATGCGCGCTGGCTCATCCCGACCGCCGAGGTGCCGCTGACCAACATGGTGGCCGGAAAGATCCTCGAGGCGGGCGAACTCCCGGTCCGGGTGACGGCGCACACATCGTGCTTCCGGGCCGAGGCGGGCGCGGCCGGTAAGGACACACGCGGGATGCTGCGTCAGCACCAATTCTACAAGGTGGAGCTTGTGTCCGTGGTGGCACCTGACGAATCCGAGGCCGAGCTTGAGCGCATGACCAACTGCGCGGAAGAAATTCTCAAGCGGCTCGGGCTCGCCTACCGGCTGGTCGTGCTTTGCAGCGGCGACACCGGTTTCGGCGCGGCAAAGACCCATGACATCGAGGTCTGGATGCCGGGACAGGCGACGTATCGTGAGATATCCAGCTGCTCCAACACCCGCGCCTTCCAGGCGCGCCGGATGAACGCGCGTTTCAGGCCGGCCGGCGAGGGGAAGGGACCGGAACACGTCCACACCCTTAACGGGTCCGGGGTCGCTATCGGTCGGGCACTGATTGCGATCCTCGAGAATTTTCAAAACGCGGACGGTTCCGTCACCGTGCCCGACGCGCTCCGTCCCTACATGGGCGGACTTGAGGCGATCCGTCCCCATGCATGAGTTTCCACGCCGGACGGACAAGCTGCGCATCCTGATTTCCAACGATGACGGGGTGCGCGCGCCAGGCATCAAAGTTCTGCACCGCATCGCCAAGGCGCTCAGCGACGATGTCTGGATCTGCGCGCCGCTCAACGAGCAAAGCGGCTCCGGCCATTCGCTGACCCTGCGTTATCCGATCTGGTTGCGGCGTCTCGCCACGCGCCGTTATGCAGTCGAGGGCACACCCACAGACAGTGTTCTCGTCGGTATTCACCAGGCACTGAAAGACCGCAAGCCGGACCTTGTTCTGTCCGGCGTGAATCGCGGCAGCAACATGGGTGAATTCATCACCTACTCGGGCACCTGCGCTGCCGCGATGGAGGCGACCATTCTCGGTGTGCCCGCAATCGCGCTGAGCCAGCAGACCGACTTCGCCCGGAGCTACACCCACTGGTCGACCGCGGAGCAGCATGCGCCGGGTGTCATCCGGAAGTTGCTGCGCGCCGGGTGGCCGGAGCGGACCTTCATCAACATCAACTTTCCGGACTGCCTGCCCGAGGAAGTTGCGGGCGTCGAGGTGACCGAGCAGGGTTCGCGCCCGATGGGAGATTCGCTGGTTGAGAGCCGCCATCCGCGCGGTGGACGTTACTTCTGGGTGGGCTCGTTGCCGACCCATTCCAAGGGCAAGAAGGGTACCGATCTGGCCGCCGTCGAGGAGAAACGCATCTCCGTGACGCCGATCGACCTGAACTTTACGAACAAGCGGGCGATGAAACCGTTGGCCGCGGCACTCGCGGGACGCGGTGGAAAATGAGCACGCCGGCCCATCGCGCGCGCCTGGTTCTCGCGTTGCGCAGCGCCGGGATCACCGACACGAGGGCGTTGTCGGCGATCGAGAGCGTGCCGCGCGAATTGTTTGTCCCGGATGCATTCCAGGACCGCGCGTACGAAGACACCGCATTACCGATCGGCTACGGCCAGACCCTCAGCCAGCCGCTCGTCGTCGCGACGATGATCCAGGGGCTTCAGCTCGGCGGCCGTGAAAAACTGCTCGAAGTGGGGACAGGGTCCGGTTACCACGCCGCAATTTTGTCCCATTTGTGTCGCCGGGTGTACACCATCGAGCGGCACAGACCGCTGCTCGCGGACGCACAACGACGTTTCGAGGCTCTGGAATTGAGCAAGGTGGTGACACGGGCGGGCGACGGCATGAAGGGATGGCCGGAACAGGCGCCTTTTGACCGTATCAGCGTGACGGCGGCCGGCGATGCGCCGCCGCAACAACTCCTCGATCAGCTGAAGGTCGGGGGGATCATGATCATGCCCGTCGGCGGACAGAACAGGACCCAGCAGCTTGTCCGGTTCCGGCGCACCGAAACGTCCGTCGAGAGTGAAGTGATGATGGATGTTCGGTTCGTTCCCCTGCTGCCGGGGGTGGCAGAGGCGGTGGAAGCCTAGGCATGTCCGGCCCGAATTTCTCCGAAACGGGGGCACGGTCATACGCGTTACTCGTTCTGGCCGCCGTGATCCTCGCTGCCTGTGCGAGCCCCGGCGGTCCGGCCGAGGTCATCGACCGCAGCTATCAAAACAGACAACAGGCCGCACAGCCGGTGGGCGGATATATCGTGCAGCGCGGCGACACGGTCTACGGCGTCGCGCAACGCAACGGCGTCTCGACCCGCGCGCTGATTGACTGGAACGATCTGCAGCCACCCTATCTGCTCGTGCCCGGACAGTCCCTGAAACTGCCGCACATCCGGGCCTACACAGTCCAGCGCGGCGATTCCGTCTATGCGATCTCGCGGCGCTTCGAGATCGACATGACGACCCTTGTGCGGCTCAATCGTATTCCAGCGCCATACACGATCCATGTCGGTCAAACGTTGCAGCTTCCCGCCAACGCCGAACCGGGCAGCGGAACACAGGTCGCACGTGCGGACCCATCAACGGTGTCCGGGGAAAGCCGCCCCGAGACTCCACCTGGGCCGTCAGCCAAACCCGCGGCGCCTCGGCAGGTTGTCTCGGTGCCGCGCCCGCCAGCGCGCGCGGGTAGCGGTTTTGTGTGGCCGGTCGAAGGACGGGTTGTCTCGTCCTTCGGATCGAAGACGGGTGGTCAGCACAATGATGGTCTGAACATCGCCGCGCCGCGTGGTACTCCGGTGCGCGCCGCCGACAACGGCGTGGTTGCCTATGCCGGAAAGGAAATTCGCGGGTTCGGGAACCTGCTCCTGATCAAGCACGACGGCGGACTTATCACGGCCTACGCTCATGCCGATGCGCTGCTGGTCTCCCGCGGTGATGTTGTGACCCGCGGCCAGGTGATCGCGAAGGTCGGGAAGACCGGCGGCGTCGAAAACCCGCAACTGCACTTCGAAGTGCGACGCGGCACGAAGGCGGTCGATCCGAAACAGTTCCTGCCGAGCTGAGGTACCTCAATCGCGGAGGTCGAGCGGTTTGCCCAAGCGTCCGGCGACCTCCTGAACGAACTGCCAGGCGACGCGGCCCGAGCGCGAGCCGCGTGTGACCGACCATTCCTTGGCCTCTGCACGGAGCTGGTCGGGTTCGATGTCGAGCCCGAAGTGCTCGCAATAGGCCTGCACCATCACGAAGAAGGTATCCTGGTCCGTGTTGTGGAACCCGAGCCAGAGCCCGAAACGGTCGGACAGGGAGACCTTCTCCTCGACCGCCTCGGACGGGTTGATCGCCGTGGAGCGTTCATTTTCCATCATGTCGCGCGGGAGGAGGTGGCGACGGTTCGACGTCGCGTAGAACACGACATTCTCCGGCCGGCCCTCGATGCCGCCCTCGAGCACCGCCTTGAGCGACTTGTAGCTGCTGTCGGTGTTGTCGAAGCTCAGGTCGTCGCAGAAGAGGATCGCCTGCCGTCCGCTGCCGCGCAGGACCGCCAGGAGCGCCGGCAGGGTCTGGATGTCCTCTCGATGGATCTCGACCAGCAACAGCCCGTCCTTGGACTCTGCATTGATCTCGGCATGGGCGGCCTTGACCAGGCTCGACTTGCCGGTGCCGCGCGCACCCCAGAGAAGCGCGTTGTTGGCCGGCAGGCCGTTTGCGAACCGCCGGGTGTTCTCGATCAGGATATCCGCCTGGCGGTCAATCCCCTGCAGGAGGCCGAGCGGAACACGATTGACGGCCGGGACAGGTATCAGGTGCCCGCTGTCCGGGCCGTCTGCCTGCCAGACATAGGCGTCGGCCGCCGAGAGATCCGCCGACGTCTGCTTCTCCGGGGCAATGCGATCAAGCGCGTCGGCGATACGCGCGAGCAGCGGGGCAAGATCCTGATCTTCCATGGGTATCGTTCCGTGGGTTAGGCCCGTTCGCGCGGGCACGTGAAGCGGGCGGAAACTAAGCCCCGGCACCGAAAGGGTCAACGCCGATCGCGAAATTCGGGCGCGTTGGGCCGGCGCCTTCATTCTGTCGTGATTTCAATGGATTTTGCGCACGGGTTCATTGCAATTCGGCCCGGCGTCGCTATCATCCGGCGACTTCTAGATACGCGCCCTGGAGGGGACATGTTTATTACACCGGCCTATGCACAGGCGGGTGGTGGCGGTGATGCGTTCGCGTCGTTCCTGCCCATCATCCTGATTTTCGTTGTGTTCTACTTTCTGCTTATCCGCCCGCAGCAAAAGAAGATGAAGCAGCATCGTCAGATGCTCAGCATGGTAAAGCGGGGCGACCGGGTGCTCACCGGTGGCGGCATCATCGGCACGGTGACCAAGGTCAAGGAAGACACCGAAGAGGTGACCGTGGAGATCGCCGACGGCATCAAGGTCGACGTGCTGCGCGGGACCATCTCCGACGTTTTCACCTCGAACACCGGCGGCGCACAGACGGCCGGCAAGGGTGGACCGACCGTTGTGGGGCCCGCAGCGAATGACGGCAAGTCCGGTGGCGGTCTTCTGGGCGGCCTGTTCGGCGGTCGCAAGTAAACAGCCCGTCCCGCAAAGCACTAAACACCGGAAGGACCTGCTAGGATGGTCAATTATCCGCGGTGGGCGATCGTCACGACGGTAGTGATCGTGCTTCTGGGCGTGATCTACGCTTCGCCCAACTTCCTGCTGTCCCAGGACGAGGCGGCCAAGACGACAGAAACTTCCACACTTTTGCCGACGAAGCGCATGAATCTGGGGCTCGACCTGCAGGGCGGCTCCTCGCTGCTGCTGTCGGTCGGTGTCGAGACGGCCATCCGCGAGACGCTCGAGGCGGTGGAAGGTTCCGTTAGGCGCGAGCTGCGTCAGCGCGGCGCACGGATCGGCTATTCGGGCCTGCGCGTCGAAGGGCGTGCCATCGCCTTTACGCTCAGAGACGCGAACGATGCTGAGGCCGCGCGAGACAGGCTGCGGAACATCGAAGATGGCTTCGAACTTGAAATCGATAACGGCGTCGATTTCCGGCTGCAGATGACGGAGGAGGCCGAGGCGGGCCGCCGCCAGAGCGCCGTTGAGCAATCCATCGAAATCGTTCGGCGGCGTGTCGATGAGACCGGCGTCGCGGAGCCCGTGATTCAGCAACAGGGCGAGGATCGTATCCTGGTCCAGCTCCCGGGCATTCGCGACCCAGAACGGATCAAGCGGCTGCTCGGCCAGACCGCCAAGCTCGCGTTTCACATGCTGGACGACTCCGTATCGATCCAGGAAGCCGAGAACGGGGATTTACCCGCCGGCTCAATTCTTCTGTACGGGCCGGAAGAAGAGGGGCGTGTTCCCTACGTCGTACGCCGCACCGTCGAGGTCAGCGGCGAACGCCTGGTGGATGCCCAGCCCACGTTCCAGGACGGTCAACCCATCGTATCCTTCCGGTTCGACACCGCGGGCGGGCGCCGGTTCGGCGAGCTCACATCGGAAAATGTCGGGCGTCGCCTCGCGATCGTTCTCGACCGCGAAGTTGTGAGCGCACCGCGCATTCAGACCGCGATTGTCGGCGGCAGCGGGATTATCACCGGCAGGTTCACCGTGCAGGAGGTCAACGACCTCGCTCTCGTGCTTCGCGCCGGTGCTCTACCGGCGCCGCTCACGGTGCTCGAAGAACGCACCGTGGGACCGGGCTTGGGCGCGGACTCGATCGAGGCGGGCAAGATCGCGAGCTTGATCGGCCTCGCCGCCGTCGTCGTGTTCATCATCGCCAGCTATGGCCTGTTCGGGGTCATGGCCGCAGTTGCGCTTCTGTTCAACCTGTCCCTGATCGTGGCGCTGCTGTCGGTCCTCCAGGCGACTCTCACATTGCCTGGCATCGCCGGTATCGTCCTGACCATCGGCATGGCGGTCGACGCGAACGTGCTGATCCTCGAACGCATACGCGAGGAAGTGCGCAACGGACGAACGCCGATCTCGGCCATCGATTCCGGTTATCGGCGCGCACTGACAACGATCATCGATTCGAACCTTACGACGCTGATCGCCGCGATCCTGCTGTTCCAGTTCGGCACCGGGCCGATCAAGGGCTTCGCGGTCACGCTGTCGATCGGGATCATCACCTCGATGTTCACGGCGCTGATGCTTACCCGTCTTTTTGTCGTCGTCTGGCTGCGCCGCCGGCGGCCCCAGACCCTGCCGATCTAGGGGGTTATCGTGCGTTTCAGCATCGTTCCCGCGAACACCAATTTCGATTTTGTCGGACGGCGCCGGTTTGCCTATCCACTGTCAGTTCTTCTTATCGTCCTGTCTCTCGGCGCCTTCTTCGTACAGGGTCTCAACTTCGGTATCGACTTCCGCGGCGGCATCCTGATCGAGATCAAGACGGATGGCCCCGCGAACGTCGGAGAACTGCGCAACATGGTCGGCGGGCTTAACCTCGGCGAGGTCCAGGTCCAGGAATTCGGTGCGGCCGACGATGTCCTGATCCGCGTCCAGCAGCAGGACGGCGCGGAAGCCGAGCAGTTGCAGGCGATCAACATCATCAAGGATGCGCTCGGGGATACGGTCGTCGAATATCGTCGGACCGAGTTCGTCGGGCCCACCGTGGGCGCGGAACTTATCAGTTCCGCGATCTGGGCCGTGCTCCTCGCGATCGGCGCGATCCTGGTCTACATCTGGTTCCGTTTCGAGTGGCAGTTCGGCGTGGGCGCGGTCATCGCGCTCACACATGACGTGCTCACGACCATCGGCCTGTTTGCGATCACCCAGCTCGAGTTCAACCTGGCGACTGTCGCGGCAATCCTGACAATCGCGGGCTACTCGATTAACGACACGGTCGTGATCTACGACCGCGTGCGCGAGGAGCTTCGCCGGTACAAGAAGCTGGACATGCACGCGCTCCTGAATCTCGCGGCCAACCGCACCCTGTCGCGCACCTTCATGACCAGTGTCACCACCCTGATCGCGCTCGTTGCACTCGCGATGTTCGGGGGTACGATCATCCGCGATTTCGCGTTGGCCATGATCTGGGGTGTCGTCATCGGCACCTATTCCTCCGTCTTCGTCGCGGTACCCGCGTTGCTCGCGCTCAACCTGAGCCGGGAAAGCCTGTCGGCGGGGCTCGACGGGGACGGCGAGGGCGACGGGACAACGGACGCCGCACCGGAGCAGTGATGCCGGCGGACCCGACACCGCCGCCCGCCGCCTACCAGGTCGTCGAACGCTACGGCCCCGGTTCGTTCCAGATATCCGGCAGAGCCTTTGCGAACTCGGTCCTCGTGTTTCCGGAGCGAACGGTCGACTGGGGCGTGACCTCGTTTTCCGAACTGAATGCAGACGCGTTCGCGCCTGTCCTCGCGGAAGCGGAGGCGTCGGGTAGGATCGAGATACTGCTGCTCGGATGCGGGTTTCGGATGGAACTCGTCCGACAGGCGCTGCGCACGCCGCTGCGGGCAGCGGGGATCGTCATCGAGCCAATGGATACGGGCGCGGCAGCCCGGACCTTCAACCTGCTTCTGTCCGAGGACAGGAAGGTTGCCGCGGCGTTGATCGCACTGCCGCAATGAAAACGGGGCCCCGAAGGGCCCCGTGATCATGTCTTTTGCTGCGTTGCCTAGAACGGAGAGTTCTGTGCCGCCACCATGCCGTATAGCATGGGGATCGAGAGCAACGTGTTCGTACGCGAGAACAGCATCGCGCGACGTGCCGACTTCGGTTTTGCCTCGTCCGGTGCGTCAACAATACCCAGCGCAATCTTCTGGTTGGGCCAGATCACGAACCAGACATTGAACGCCATGATGAGGCCGAACCACATGGCGATGCCGATCATGGCGCTGACGAAACTGCCGTCGGCGAAACCGATCGAAAGCCAGGCCCCGAGCGTGCCCTGCATCCAGGCGAGGATCAGGCCGAACAGAACGGTCGATGCCGCGCCCCACCGGAACCAGAACAGGACCGCCGGTGCGATATGCTTGCCGATGGCCGGTTTCATTTCGTCGGGAATTTTCGGCATGGTCGGCACCTGCACGAAGTTCAGGTACCAGAGAAGTCCGATCCACATCACGCCGCTGATGACGTGAAGGACGCGAACCAGATGTAAAACGAAAGGATCGAATACCATTTTCCTAGTCTCCTTCCGCGCCTAGCTGGCGATGCCTTGAGCCACGAGCACCATGATGACGGTCAGCACGACCCCCAGCACGACAGTCATGTGCAGTGATTCCAATGGGTTTTTCATAGTATCCCCCTCTTAAAGAACCCGAATCGGACTATAGCAAATTCACCGCGTCGAGCCTACGCGACACACGGAACGCCCGGAAACTCCGGCGAGGGGAGCGATGAACCTTTCAGCGAGCGAGCAATATTGCCTGGATGCGGTGCGCCGGCACGATCACGACCGCTACGTGACGGCGCTGTTCCTGCCGGCCGACCGACGGGCGGCGACGCTCGCGCTCTATGCCTTCAATCTCGAGATCGCGCGCACTCGGGAGATCGTGAGCGAACCGCTGCTTGGGCAAATTCGGCTCCAGTGGTGGCGCGAGACCATCGAGGGCATCTACGCCGGCAGGCCGCGGGAGCACCCTGTGGTGGAGGCGCTGATGGCTGCTATCGAGGTGCATGGGTTACCCCGCGGGCGGCTCGACGGACTGATCGATGGCCGGGAAGCCGATCTTGACGATGCGCCGCCGCCCGATCTCGCGACACTCGAAACATACGCGCGTGAGACCTCGGGCGAATTGTCGGCGCTGGTAATGCACTGCCTTGCGGGAAACTCGCTGCCGGATATCGACACCGCGCGCCGTGTCGGGACTGCCTGGGCGCTGGTCGGTCTGGCACGCGCGGTCGGCTTTCACGCCCAGACGCAGCGTCTATACATCCCAGAAGACCTGCTCAGCGAATACGAGGTCGAGCGTCGGCGGTTGTTCGACCTAAAGCCGTCGCCCGGGCTCAACCGGGCTATCGCACACATGGTGGCGCGCGCGGAAGGGCTCTTGCGCGAGGCGCGGGACAGCGCTGCCGAGATCGGACACCCGGCGCGGCGTGGTCTTTTGCTGGCGCGGCTCGCGGATCGGCAGATCGCGGCGATACGCGAGGTGAACTGCGATCCCTTTGCACTTCCGGCCGCGCGGCCGGCGCCGATCCTGCGCCTCGCGATTGCCGCCTGGCGCGGGCGGTTCTAGCTTTCTGACGGCCCCTTGAGCTCGACGATATTCCCCTCGGGATCTCGCAGGTAGATGCTCGGTCCCGTTCCGTCGGCCCCGTAGCGCGGGCCTTCCTCGACGATCTCGAGGTCGTTCTCCGCGACCCACGCGTGCAGCGCTGTTTCGTCGAATTCGGCAATCCGGATCGCGAAGTGATCGAGGTTTCGGCCCTCCGCACCGGGCGCAGCACCTCCGCGTTTCCCGAGAATACCGTCCACCGAGATCAGGTCGATCAGCTGGCTGCCGACGCGCAGGTGATACAGGTCGAAGTCTGCGTTGTGGAAGACCAGCTGGCAGCCAATCAGGTCGCAGTAGAACCGCTGCATCGCTACGGGGTCGACACAGCGGATGACCAGATGGTCGAGGCCCATCATCTCGATCGGTGCGCGCGTTGACATGCGGATGTCTCCCGTCAGTTGTAGGCCGAGTCGGGCGGCCCCTTGAGCTCGACCGTGTTGCCGTCGAGATCCTTCATATGGATGCCGGGGCCTTAGTCCTCCGCGCCGCCGAGGATGATGGTGGCGCCCAGGTCGACACCGTGCGCCGCGAGGTATTCGCGGATCGCATCGTCGTCATCGTCTCCGACATACCGTTAGTCCCAGAAAGCGGCGGGGTTATCGCGAATCTTGGCCATGCCTATGCCGCGGCCATCGGGGCATCGGAAAACCAGGCGGCAATGTCCGAGAGCGCTCGCTGCGACATAAGACGCCGGCGCGCAGCCTTGCGTTCCTTGCGCTTGATTCCTTCGAGCGCGCGGTCCACCAGCGGTGGGATCAGGCCGAAGTTCACGTTCATCGGCTGGAAGGTCTCGTCGTCGGCGCCGCCCGTGACATGGGCAAGGAGCGCCCCGTGGGTGGTCGTCGCGGGTGGCGGGATGACCGCATCGCCGAGACGCTCAGCTGCCGCAAAACGCCCCGCAAGCAGCCCCATGGCCGCGCTCTCGACATAGCCCTCGACGCCCGTAACCTGTCCCGCAAAGCGCAGGCGCGGCATCGCCTCGAGCCGCAGGGTTCCGTCGAGCAGGCGCGGTGAATTCATGAAGGTGTTGCGGTGAATACCTCCGAGCCGCGCGAACTCGGCATTCTCGAGTCCCGGGATCATCCGTAAGACCTCCTGCTGGGGGCCGTAGCGGAGCTTGGTCTGGAACCCGACCATGTTGAACAGGGTCCCGAGCGCGTTGTCCTGGCGGAGTTGCACCACGGCATGGGACCGGGTGCCCGTGCGCGGATTGGTCAGGCCGACGGGTTTCATCGGGCCGAACCGCAGCGCGTCCCGTCCGCGCCCCGCCATCACCTCGATGGGCAGGCAGCCCTCGAAGTAGGGGGTGTTCGTTTCCCAATCGTGGAAATCGATCTTCTCGGCGGCGAGCAGCGCGTCGATGAACGCCTCGAACTGCGCCTCGTCCATGGGACAGTTGATGTAGTCCTTCCCTGTACCTCCCGGCCCGGGCTTGTCGTAGCGCGACTGAAACCACGCGATGTCCATATCGATGCTCTCGACATGGACGATGGGCGCGATCGCGTCGAAGAAGGCGAGGTTTTCCTCGCCGGTGAGCTTGATGATCGCCTGGCTCAGGTCCGGCGAGGTGAGCGGGCCCGTTGCGACGATCACATTGTCCCACTCCTCGGGCGGCAGGCCTGCGACCTCGCCGCGTTCGATTTCGATCAGCGGATGTTCGGCGAGCGCCCTACTGACCTGATCGGCGAACCCCTCCCGGTCCACGGCAAGCGCGCTTCCGGCCGGCACACGGTTCGCGTCCGCCGCCGCCATGATCAGGGAGCCGAGAATGCGCATCTCCGCATGAAGGATGCCGACGGCGTTACCCTCGGCATCGTCGGAGCGGAAGGAATTTGAGCAGACGAGTTCGGCGAGCCGATCAGTCTGGTGCGCGTCGGTGGCGCGTACGGGGCGCATCTCGTGCAGGACCACGGGAACCTGCGCGCGCGCGAGCTGCCAGGCCGCCTCGCTACCCGCGAGGCCGCCGCCGATCACGTGCACGGGTCGGATGTTGGAACCAGTCATGGATCAGGACATAGCGAGCCATCCCGTCGATGGCAATTAATGGCTGGTTTCGTAAATTGACCCAGGTGCAGACACGGTGCGACGCTTTCCCCGTATTCACGCTTGGGAGGCCCGATGCGCAGGATCGGAGCACTCGCCATTCCCGCCATGGCGCTATTCGCCGCCGGCATCGCGCCGGCGCAGGCGGAACCGCAGATGCTCGGCGTGATCCAGACGGCGTCTGCCGTGCCGCTTCATTGTTCCGGCGCGAACTGCATAGCCGAGCTCACCTCAATCTGCCTGCACGAGAAGCGCGCGACGCCGACATCGGCACACCCGTATTCGGCCTTCAACCCGGAGGACATCTCCCTCACCGGGACCCAGGCCGACGGCAGCCGGGTGAAGCTCGCCGCCACGGACGTTTTGACGTTCACCGCCGCGCAGGGCTTCCACACGGTAAGGGTCGATGTGCCAGAGAGTGTTCGAGATCGGCATGGCCTCGTCGCCCTGTCCGTGAAGGTCGAGCAGCCGCTCACCCTCGTCCCCGGCAAGACCGCCGCGGACAGCTCGAAGCCGCCCACCGAGAGCGACATCGATATGGGAGCACGGCCAATGCACGCGACGGCGAGTGCGATCGTCGATGGCGACAGCGACGGGATGCATGCCGGCCAGGTCATTGCCCGCATGATCGACGCGCTGCCGCGGCAGGGCCGCGCCGATACGGAGACCCCCGCAGGCCTCTGGGACAATGCGGCTGCCAGTCACGTGCCGAACTATTCCCGGACCGGGGTCCACAATGCGCGCACGGCCTACAACCGCTGCTACCGCCAGACCCGGATCGGCGACAGGAACATGCGCGGCTGTCTTGCCGAGGCCCATGACCGGCTGATCCTCGATCTAAATTAGGAATCCTGGGACGCAGTGAAGGCCGGAAGCTGATCGGCGCGCACGGGAGGTCAACTCGATGAAGTTCGGCCTGTTCATGCTGCCCTGCTTCCGCGAGGGCGTATCCGGCTCGCTGGCGGACTTCTAGGACGGCGGAATCGACGACGACGTATGCGGACATGTTTCTTTCAAGTTTTTCGGTCCTACGCCCGTTTCTTCGTTTTCTTCACCAGTGACGGCAGGTAGGGGTCTAGGAACTCGCCCGTGAAGCTGCGCTCGACCGCGCAGATGTCTTCCGGCGTGCCGGTGGCGACGATCTCGCCGCCCTTGTCTCCGCCCTCGGGGCCGAGGTCGATGATCCAGTCGGCAGTCTTGATGACCTCGAGATTGTGCTCGATCACCACCACCGTGTTGCCCTGTTCCACCAGCGCGTGCAGCACCTCGAGCAGCTTGCGCACGTCGTGATAGTGCAGGCCCGTCGTCGGCTCGTCGAGAATGTAGAGGGTCTTGCCCGTCGCTCGCCGGGACAGTTCCTTGGCGAGCTTCACCCGCTGGGCCTCGCCGCCCGAAAGCGTCGTCGCCGCCTGGCCGATATGGATGTAACTGAGGCCGACCCGCTCGAGGGTCTCGAGCTTGTCGCGGATCGACGGCACGGCCTTGAAGAATTCGCGGCCTTCCTCGACGGTCATGTCGAGCACATCGGCGATCGACTTGTCGCGGTAGAGGATCTCCAGCGTCTCGCGGTTGTAGCGTTTGCCGTGGCACAGGTCGCACTCGACATAGACGTCGGGCAAGAAGTGCATCTCGATCTTGATGACGCCGTCGCCCTGACAGGCCTCGCAGCGCCCGCCCTTGACGTTGAACGAGAAGCGGCCCGGTTTGTAGCCGCGCGCTTTCGCCTCGGGCAGGCCGGTAAACCAGTCGCGAATGGGGGTGAAGGCGCCGGTGTAGGTCGCGGGGTTGGAGCGCGGCGTCCGGCCGATGGGCGACTGGTCGATGTCGATGACCTTGTCGAGATGCTCGAGCCCCTCGATCGCCGTGTGAGCACCCGGCGCGGCGCGCGAGCCGTAAATGTACCGGGCGGCCGCGTTGTAGAGGGTGTCGATCACGAGGGTGGACTTGCCCGAGCCCGACACGCCGGTGACGCAGGTGAAGGTGCCAAGCGGGATTTCAGCCGTCACGTCCTGGAGATTGTTCGACGACGCACCGACGACGCGGAGGGTCTGGCCTTTCTTTCCCGGTCGGCGCTCGGCGGGGACCGGCACCTGCTCAATGCCGGTCAGGTATTTCGCGGTCAGGCTCTTGCTGACCTGCTGCATCACCTTCTTGGGCGTACCGTGGGCGACGACCTCACCCCCGTGGACGCCCGCGCCCGGGCCCATATCCACCAGGTAATCGGCTGTGCGGATCGCATCCTCGTCATGCTCGACGACGACCACGGTGTTGCCGAGATCACGCAGGCGCTTGAGTGTCTCGAGGAGCCGCGCGTTGTCGCGCTGGTGCAGGCCGATGGATGGTTCGTCGAGAACGTACAGGACCCCGGTCAGGCCCGAGCCGATCTGGGAGGCGAGGCGGATGCGCTGGCTCTCGCCGCCCGACAACGTGCCGGCCTTGCGGTCGAGGGTGAGGTATTCGAGCCCGACGTCATTCAGGAACCCGAGCCGCTCGTTGATTTCGCGCAGGATACGGTCGGCGATCTCGCGCTGCTTGGGAGTCAGGTGGTTTTCCAAGTCCGCGAACCAGGCGCCGGCCGCCGCGATCGACATCTCTGTCGTCTCGCTGACATGCTTGCCGTTGATCTTCACCGCGAGTGCCTCGGGCTTTAGCCGCGCGCCGCCGCAGGTCTCGCAGACCGATGTGACCTGGTACTTGCCGATTTCCTCACGCGCCCAGTTGCTATCCGTCTCCCGGTAGCGCCGCTCGAGGTTCATCACCACGCCCTCGAAGGGCTTTTTCGTCTCGTAGGTGCGCAGCCCGTCGTCGTACTTCATCTTGATGGCGGTCTTGCCCGAGCCGAATAGGATCGCGGACTGGGCCTTGTCCGGCAGCTCCGACCAGGCGTCCGCCGTCGAGACCTTGTAGTGGCGCGCGATCGCGTCGAGGGTCTGGGTGTAGTAGGGGCTCGAGGAGTTGGACCAGGGCGCCACCGCGCCGTCGCGCAGGCTTTTGGTCTTGTCGGGGACCACCAGGTCCGGATCGACCACGACCTTGGTGCCCAGCCCGTCACACGCGGGGCACGCGCCGAACGGATTGTTGAAGGAGAACAGCCGCGGCTCGATCTCCTCGATGGTAAATCCGGAGACGGGGCAGGCGAACTTCGACGAGAAGATGGTCTGCTCGCCCGTATCCGCGTTCTCCGCGAAGGCGAGGCCGTCAGCGAGCTCCAATGCGGTCTCGATGGAATCGGCGAGCCGGGTCTCGATCCCGCCGCGCATGACGATCCGGTCCACGACGACGGCTATGTCGTGCTTGTAGTTCTTGTCCAGCGCCGGCGCGTCGGCGATCTCGTACATCTCGCCGTCGATCTTCACCCGCTGGAAGCCGCGCTTCTGCAGACCCGCGAGTTCCTTGCGGTACTCACCCTTGCGCCCGCGCACGATGGGGGCGAGCAGGTAGAGCCGCGTACCTTCATCCATCTCGAGCGTGCGGTCCACCATCTGAGAAACCGATTGGGCCTCGATGGGAAGCCCGGTATCGGGCGAGTAGGGGATGCCCACCCGCGCGAACAGAAGGCGCAAATAGTCATAGATCTCTGTTACCGTGCCGACCGTCGAGCGCGGATTTCGGCTCGTAGTCTTCTGTTCGATGGAGATCGCCGGCGACAACCCCTCGATGGAGTCCACGTCGGGCTTCTGCATCAGCTCCAGGAACTGGCGCGCATAGGCCGAGAGGCTCTCGACATAGCGGCGCTGGCCCTCGGCATAGATCGTATCGAACGCGAGCGAGGACTTGCCCGAGCCCGATAGGCCGGTAATCACCACCAGCGAGTCGCGCGGCAGCGACACGTCGACATCACGCAGATTGTGCTCACGGGCGCCGCGGACGACGATTTTCTTCTGCATCGGTGCCTGGCGGACAAGGGTTCTAGGCTGTTTTCGGCGGATTCCGAGACCAACTCGAATATGGCGCGGCCTTCCCGAAAAGGCCAGTCACGGTACCGATTTGATATGAGAACAAAACAAGAATATCATGGGGATAACTCGGCGTCCACAGCGCTTGTGAGCCATCGGGCCGCATGCCAGTGTGACCGTGGATTTGCGCCCCGATTCGCGAGCCTTTTTCGGGGTGCATGACGATCGATTCCCCATGTTTAGGAGACAGAACCCATGTCAGGCAGCGTCAACAAAGTCATGCTCGTCGGAAATCTCGGCCGCGACCCGGAAATCCGGTCCATGCAGTCCGGCGACAAGGTCTGCAACCTCTCGGTTGCCACGTCAGAGCGTTGGAAGGACCGCAACTCCGGTGAGATGCAGGAAAAAACCGAGTGGCATCGGGTTGTGATCTTTGACCAGAAGCTTGTCGACGTGGCCGAACGCTACCTTCAGAAGGGCGCCAAGGTGTTCCTCGAGGGCCAACTCCAGACGCGCAAGTGGACCGACCAGTCCGGCCAGGACAAGTACACGACCGAGGTGGTGCTGCAGCGTTTCCGCGGCGAGATGGTGATGCTCGACAGCCGCGGCGGCGGCCAGGGCGGAGGCGGCTACGATTCCCAGTCCGATTACGGCGGTGGGGGCGGTCAGCCAGCGATGGCCTCGGCCGGTGGCGGCGGCATGGGCGGCGGCGACGATCTGGACGACGAAATCCCGTTCTAGGCGCGGGTCAAAGCCCCATTTAAAGGCCACGAATCCGACCCATTTTGGAAGGTTTCGCAACCCTCCGGTTCCTTGCCCGAATCCGGGGATTCGGGTAGGCTTCGACGATGAAAAAGCACTCGATTCGGCGCCCTCGAAGTTGCATTAAAAACGCGCCGTATAGCGTTGAAAAAGCATCATGAGTGATCAATCGGTAGAGCTTCCGCCGGACGGTTTCGATATCGCCCCGGTGACCATCGAGGACGAGATGAAGTCCTCGTATCTCGATTACGCCATGAGCGTGATCGTATCGCGCGCGCTGCCCGACGTGCGCGACGGCCTGAAACCGGTTCACCGGCGCATCCTCTACTCGATGAAGGAGTCCGGTTTCGAGTACAACCGGCCCTATCGCAAGTCCGCCCGCATCGTCGGCGAGGTCATGGGTAAGTATCACCCCCATGGCGACAGCGCGATCTACGACGCGATGGTCCGCATGGCCCAGGATTTCTCCATGCGCCTCGAGCTGGTCGACGGACAGGGCAACTTCGGCTCGATGGACGGCGACCGGGCGGCGGCCATGCGCTACACCGAGGCGCGCATGTCGAAGGCCGCGCATTCGCTGATCGAGGACATCGACCGGGAAACCGTCGATTTCCAGCCGAACTACGACGAGAGCATCAACGAGCCGGTCGTCCTGCCGGCCCAGTACCCGAACCTGCTGGTCAACGGCGCTGGCGGCATCGCCGTCGGCATGGCGACGAACATCCCGCCCCATAATCTGGGCGAGGTGATTGACGCCTGCTGCCTCTATATCGACAACCCCGAAACTACGATCGACGAGATGCTCGAGGTGATGCACGGGCCGGACTTCCCGACCGGCGGCATCATCATGGGCACGAGCGGCATCCGGGCGGCCTTTCACACCGGCCGCGGGTCGGTAGTGCTGCGCGCGCGGACCAGCTTCGAGGAGGTCCGCGCCGGGCGCAACGCGATCATCGTCACCGAGATTCCGTACCAGGTGAACAAGTCGCGGATGATCGAGCGGATCGCCGAGGTCGCCCAGGAGAAGATCGTCGAGGGGATCGCAGACCTGCGCGACGAGAGCGACCGCACGGGCGTGCGGGTCGTGGTCGAGCTCAAGCGCGACGCCGAGCCCGAGGTCGTCCTCAATCAGCTCTTCCGCTATACCCAGCTACAGAGCTCGTTCGGCGTGAACATGTTGGCGCTCAACGGCGGTCGACCGGAACTGCTGAACGTCAAGGAAATCATCGCCGCCTTCGTCGCCTTCCGCGAGGAGGTTATCACCCGGCGCACCATCTACGAGCTCGGCCGCGCGCGCGACCGTGCCCACACCCTGGTCGGCCTAGCAGTCGCAGTGGCCAACCTGGACCCGGTTATCGAGCTGATACGCGCCGCCGAGGATGCCGCCACGGCCCGCGAGGAGCTGTGCAACAAGGCCTGGCCGGCAAAGGACGTGGCGCCTCTGATCAAGCTGATCGACGAGCCCGGCCGTACCGTGGACGAGAAGGGCAACTACCAGCTCTCCGAGGAGCAGGCGAAGGCGATCCTGGAGCTGCGCCTGCACCGGCTGACCGGCCTCGAGCGCGACAAGATCGCCCAGGACCTCGAGGAGCTGGTCGAGCGGATCAAGGAATACCTGTCGATCCTCGACAGCCGCGAGAAGCTCTACGGCCTGCTCCGCGACGAGCTGATCGCCATGCGCGAGGAGTTCGCCGACGACCGGCGGACCGAGATCGTCGAGGGCGAGTTCGAGCAGGACCTCGAGGCGCTGATCCAGCGAGAGGACATGGTCGTCACCGTCACCCACAACGGCTACATCCAGCGCGTGCCGCTCTCGACCTACCGGGAGCAAAAGCGCGGCGGCAAGGGCCGGGCCGGGATGCGGGCGCGCGACGAGGACTTCGTGAACTCGGTCTTCGTGCTCAACACCCATACGCCCGTGCTGTTCTTCTCGTCGCGGGGCATGGTTTACAAGACCAAGGTCTATAACCTGCCCGTTGGCACGCCCCAGGGGCGCGGCAAGGCGCTGGTGAACGTGCTGCCGCTCGAGGAAAACGAGACCATCACGACCCTGATGCCGCTGCCGGAGGACGAATCCCAGGCGGAAGACCTGTTCGTGATGTTCGCCACCGAGAGCGGCAACGTGCGCCGCAACCGGCTGTCGGACTTCGTACAGGTGAAATCCAACGGCAAGATCGCGATGAAGCTCGACGAGGGCGACCAGCTCGTCGGCGTGCAGCCCTGTGAGGACACCGACCACGTGCTGCTCGCGACGGCGAACGCCAAGTCGATCCGCTTCGAGGCGACCGACGTACGCGTCTTCGCGGGCCGCAACTCGACCGGTGTGCGTGGCATCCGGCTGGGCGAGGGGGACCGGGTCATCTCCATGTCGATCCTGTCCCACGCCGAGTTCTCGGT
>JAYPRP010000040.1:14860-22846 GCA_038132575.1 Rhodospirillaceae bacterium | reverse complement strand
CCGGCGGCGTCTCCGTTGTCCGGAGAGGCCGCGTCGTTGGCGTTGTCCATGCCAGAACCCTAGATCGACTTGCGGTTCTTCGGGATCACCGGCATCAGCAGGTAGGACTTGTGCTTCGGCCCGGTGTGGATCGTCGTCTTCCCGCCGAAGATTTCCTTCGGCCGGTCGAGGGGATGGTCATGCAGGAACACGCCCGAGCCGCGCGACGGGATATAGGCCTCCATCGACGGTCCGGGCCGGTCGAAGTCCTGCCCCGCGATGTTGATCGAGATCTGGAAGCCCTTGGGCAGTACGATGCATTGCGGCCAGATTTCCACGTCGACCTCGTAGACCTGGCCGGGGGTCAGCATCTGCTTGTCGTCATGGGTGTGGTAGGGCCGCCAGGGCTCGGATTTCTCCTCGTCCAGCTTGCGGTGCGAGACACGCAGCCAGCCCTGGCCGAGCGGAGTCTTCGGATCGACCGTGCCCTGGAAATGCACCTCGCGGCCCTTGTCCGACCAGCCCTGGACCGTGACGAATAGATCGCAGTCCTCGGTCGAGGAGGACACGAACAGCTTCGCGGCCATGGGCCCGGTGAACTCGGTCTCGCGGGCGAGCGGTTCGGACTTCCAGGTGATGCCGCGGGTGAGTGCGCGGAATTCCTTCTTCCGGTTGGCCTTGGGCACCTTGGTGGACATCTTCCCCTTGCCGCCGGCATCCAGATAGTACTTGGTCCAGCGGGTGCCCTTGAGCGGCCATTCGCTCTCCTTGCGCAGCTCGACCTCGTCGGTGAAGGGCCGCCGCAGGTTCAGCCAGACCTTCGGCTCGCGGTTCCAGCCGTTCTTCTCGCCCTTCAGATAGTAGTCGAAGAAGCGCTTCTGCAGCTCCATGCCGTACTCTAGATAGAACCACTCCTCGTGGCGGCCCGGATGGCCCTCGAGCCATTTCTGGCGCGACGCGGCCTGGGTGAAGGCCTCGAAGTTGCCGCGCGGGTGCAGGCCGAAGCCGGCCCAGCTCGCCGCGCTGAGGAACGGCACCTTCACCTTCGACCAGTCGGGCGAACGCGAGCGGTACCAGTCGTCGTCCATCTCGCGGACACGGAAATTCTCGAGCGTATCGGCGCGGTTCGCCTTGAGCTCCGCCGGCGACAGGCGGGCCGGGCCGGTGGCGCTTTCGCCCATCCAGTGGTCGCGCGGCCCCTTGGGATTGCCATGCTGCACCGCCTCGACCTGGCGTGGATACCAGATTTCCATGAACACGTTCGACAGGATGCCGCCGTGGCGGGCCCAGTCGCGGTAGTGGTCGGCCGCGCCCTCCCACGGGATCATCGCCGCCAGATGCTTGGGCTGGAGCGCCGCGACCTGCCACTGGTTGATGGCGTAGTAGGAGACGCCGTTGAGGCCGACATTGCCGTTCGACCATTTCTGCTCGCCCGCCCACTCGATGGCGTTCGCGAAGTCCTGGGTCTCGCGCGGCGAGAAGATGTCGAGATAGCCGGGGGATCGGCCGGCGCCGCGGGAGTCGAGCCGCACGCAGGCATAGCCCCAGGGCACCCAGACTTCGGGATCCACGGTCTCCCAGGTGAGCCAGCGGTGTTTCGAGCCCGGGAGGATATCCGGGTGCATCTCCAGCAGCGATTCCCACAGGGGCTTGTAGTGCTCCTGGTACTTCACGCCCTTGCCATAGGGGCCGCCTGCCATGACGACCGGGACCTTCTTCTTCGTGTCCGGGCGATAGACGTCCACCCGCAACACCTGGCCGTCATCCATGGTGACCGGCACATCGCGTTCGATAATCATGTCCATGTTCAGTCCTCCCCACTGTGTCGGCCGGCAGTCCTTATGGCTGCGGGCCGGAGCGCTTGGATGCGCATTTCCGGAAAGTGAAACACGGATTTTATTATTGGAAAAATTATTTTTCTCGCGTCCCCGCTTTGCCTTGCTGGCAGTTGAGTCATTACCATCGGCCTCCATACGCGAATTCTGTTTCTGGGGGAGGGGCATATGACGACGTCGGCAGGCGAACACGTCATCGCTATCGAGGAGCATTACTGGGATCCGGAGCTGACCACACATGTGGCGGAGTCCGACCGGGGCGGTGCCGGCGTGATGCAGCAGAAGCTTGAGGATCTGTTCGAGGACCGGATCGCCGAGATGGACGCGACCGGGGTGGACATCCAGGTCCTGTCCCATGGCGCGCCTGCCACCCAACGCCTGGAGCCTGCGACGGCAGCGGAGGTGACCCGCACGACCAACGACCGGCTGCGCGACATCGTCGCCCAGAAGCCCGACCGCTTCGCCGCGTTCGCGAACCTGCCGACCCCCGATCCCGATGCCTGCGCCGACGAGCTGTCGCGCTGCGTCAACGAGCTCGGCTTCAAGGGGGCGATGGTCCATGGCCTGACCCACGGCGTGTTCTTCGACGACGAACGCTTCTGGCCGATCTACGAGCGTGCACAGGAACTCGACGTGCCGCTCTACATGCATCCGGCCGTGCCCAACAAGACGGTCGTCGAGACCTACTACGAGCCCTATGTGAAGGACTTCCCCGCGCTGCTGAATGCCGGCTGGGGGTTCACGGTCGAGACGGCGACGCAAGGCATCCGCATCGTCCTGTCGGGCGTCCTCGAGAAGTATCCCGACTGTAAGATCATCCTCGGGCATCTCGGCGAGGGGCTGCCGTTCCTGCTCTGGCGGATCGACCACGCGCTGTCGCGCCCGGGCAACAAGGAATTGTCGTTCCGTGAGGTCTTCAGCCGCAACTTCCACATCACCACCAGCGGGAATTTCTCGGACCCGGCGCTGATGTGCTCGATCGCGGAGATGGGCGCCGACCGGATTCTGTTCTCGGTGGACTATCCCTTCGTCCCCAACGCGCCGGGGATGGACTGGATCGAGCGACTGCATCTGAACGCCGAGGACAAGGCGAAGATCCTCAACGGCAACGCAACGCGACTGCTCAAGCTCTAGCCGCGACAACGACGGACATAATCCATGCCTCACAATCCTGCCGCCGCCGTCCTCGACCACATCACGGTCCTCGACCTGACCCGGGTCCGCTCCGGCCCGACCTGCGTGCGCCAGCTCGCCGACTGGGGGGGCGATGTCATCAAGGTCGAGATGCCGCCCGCCGTCGAGGGCGGTGCCGCGCTGGGCGGCTCGCGCCACGGCTCGGACTTCCAGAACCTGCACCGGAACAAGCGCTCGTTGGCCCTCGACCTGAAGGCGGACGCGGGCAAGGAGGTCTTCGCCAAACTGGTCGCAGAGGCCGACGTGGTGGTCGAGAACTACCGCCCGGACGTGAAGAACCGGCTGGGCATCGACTATGACGCGCTGGCGGCGATCAACCCGCGGATCATCCTCGCGTCCATCTCGGGCTTCGGCCAGGACGGCCCGTATGCCAAGCGGCCGGGCTTCGACCAGATCGCCCAGGGGATGGGCGGCCTGATGTCGATCACCGGCGCGCCGGGGGAGGGCCCGATGCGGGTCGGTATTCCGATCGCCGACCTGACCGCCGGCCTGTTCGCGGCGCACGGCATCCTGCTGGCGCTGATCGAGCGGGAGAAGTCGGGCCAGGGGCAATGGCTCCAGACATCGCTGCTCGAGGCGCAGCTCTTCATGCTCGACTTCCAGTCGGCGCGCTGGCTTGTGGACGGCGAGGTGCCGGGACAGGCGGGCAACAACCACCCGACGAGCATCCCCACCGGCGTGTTCGCCACATCGGACGGGCACATCAACATCGCGGTCGCCGGCCAGGAAATCTGGGGCCGCTTCTGCCGGATCGTCGGCCATGAGGAGTGGATGACCGACCCGGAGTTCGAAGATGCACCCGGGCGCTCGAAAAACCGGGACCGGCTGAACGGGCTGATCGGTGAGGTGATCGCGAGCCGGTCGTCGGCGGAATGGGTCGATGCGTTCAACGCCGCGGGTGTCCCCTGCGGGCCGATCAACAACATCCAGCAGGCCTTCGAGGACCCGCAGGTGCGGCACCTGGGTCTCGCGGAGCCGCTCACGTCGCCCGCGCTGGGCGAGATGCAGTTCACGCGCCAGCCGGTATCGCTGTCGCGCACGCCGAGTTCGTTCGCGGTGGCACCACCCGAGGTGGGTGAACACACGAACGAAATCCTGGACAAGCTCGGGTATGGCCCGGACGAGATCGCGGCGCTGATATCCGACGGCGTGGTCGCCACACAGGAGTGAGGAATCCATGACCGAACAGATCAAGCCGAACCTCGCCCATGCGGGCATGTGGGTCCGCGACATGGACCGGATGGTGGACTTCTACACCACGGTGCTGGGGTTCAACGTAACCGACCGGGGCTTTGTGGAACGCTATGGCGGGCGCATCATCTTCATGTCGAATGACCCGACGATGCACCACCAGGTCGTGCTCGCCGAGGGCCGGCCGGAGGGCGTGCCCAGCACGATCAACCAGCTCTCCTTCACGGTGAACTCGCTCTCCGAGCTCCGGGTCATGTACCGCCGCGTCGTGGCGGCGGATGTCGAGAACCTGCTGCCGCGCAACCATGGCAACGCCTGGTCGGTCTATTTCGACGATCCGGAGGGGAACAATATTGAGGTCTACCTGGACTCGCCCTTCCACGTACCCCAGCCCTTCGGCGAGTATCTGGATTTCGAGCTGTCGGACGACGAGATCGTCAAGCTGACCGAGGAGATGTGCCGGGCGACCGAGGGATATCGTCCGCGCGACAAATGGTCGGCCGACCTCGCTGCGGAAATGGCCAAGAGCTAGCTACGCGTTCGGCGTCATATCGAGGCGGGCGACGATCCCCTCGAGGCGCGGATCGGGCGCGGGATAGCGCTCGAGCACCAGCGGGTCGTGGCCCGGGACGATATGGCCCGGCGTCTCCGCATGGGCCTCCAGCGTGTCGAAGCCGCGCACCATGTCGGCCAGGTTGTAAATCACCGGGAACGGCATCCGACGCTCCAGGTTCTCGTAGAAATGGGTGACGTCCGACGCGACGACGACCCAGCCGCGCTTCGTCAGAACCCGCACGAACTGCAGCCCCATGGAGTGGCCGCCCACATGGTGGACGGTGATCCCCGGCGCGATCTCGGCGGTGCCGTCGCTGAACGACACCCGTCCGGCGAAGACGTTGCGCACCATGTCGGCGATATGGTCGGGCGTGAAGGAGGCGTTCACCACGTGGCTGCACATGTGGGGGCCGGTCGCGAACTGCATCTCCTTCTCCTGGAGGTGAAACTTCGCCGCCGGGAACTGAGCGTGGCCGCCGATATGGTCGTAGTGCAGATGGGTGACGATGACGTCGGAGACGGTCGCGGCCTCGACGCCGATCGTGCTGAGCCCCTCGGTCACGCTGCGGAGCAGGCTGCGGCCCCTTTTCTCTGCCTCGACATGGTCGAAGCCGGTGTCGATGACGATGGTCCGGTCGTCGGACACGGCGGCCCAGACGTAGTAGTCGATGGGCATGGGGCCGTCGTCATGGGGATCGAGCTTGACGAAGCTCTCCCGGCGCATGCGCTCGACGAGCGTCCCGTACTTGACCGCATAGAGTTCCCAGGTTGTCGGCGGTGTCATTCTTCCCTCCCGGCGTCCGGTGCTCGGCTATACTAACCCGCGAAGGCCGGCGGACGACCGGCCGAAAACGGGGGAGCACACATGTCGGACACATCCTACGGGTTCATCGGGCTGGGGAACATGGGCGCGCCCATGTGCGCCAACCTCTGCGCGGCGGGATTCGCGCCGGTCGTTTTCGATGCGGCGGAGACCGCGGAACGTGCACCCGAGGGCGCGACCGTGGCGGACAGTATCGCCGCCGTGGCGCAGCAGGACACGGTGTTCCTGAGCCTGCCCGACGGCAAGGTCGTG
The DNA here is from genome assembly GCA_038132575.1 of Rhodospirillaceae bacterium. Classification (GTDB taxonomy): domain Bacteria; phylum Pseudomonadota; class Alphaproteobacteria; order UBA6615; family UBA6615; genus UBA8079. Next base: position 17,017 of record JAYPRP010000040.1, on the reverse strand, counting down.
GCCGCGGTCTGCGCGGAAATCCTGGCCGCCCCGGACCGGCGGGTCTCGACGGTGGTGGATTTCTCGACCACCGGCCCCGCGGCGGCGGGCGAGACCGACGCCGCGCTGGCGGCGGGCGGGATCACCTTTGTCGATGCGCCGGTCAGCGGCGGCAAGGCCGGCGCCATCGCGGGCACGGTGACGGTGATCGCGTCCGGTCCCGACGATGCCGTGGCCGCGCTCGCCGGGCCGTTCGACGCGGTCGGCGGCAACGCATTCCATGTCGGCACGGCGCCGGGGCAGGGGCAGGCGGTGAAGCTCCTCAACAACTTCCTGTCGGCGACGGCCATGGCGGCGACCAGCGAGGCGGTGCGCTTCGGGCTCGGCCACGGGGTGGCGATGGAGACCATCCTCGACGTGGTCAACGTCTCGACCGGGCGCAACACGGCGTCGGCGGACAAGTTCCCGAACCGGGTCGCGACCGAAACCTTCGACGCGGGCTTCGCGATGGCGCTGATGACCAAGGACGTGGCGCTCTACGCTGACGAGGTCCGCAAGGCCGGCGCGCCCGACGACATAGGTTCGACGATGACCGCGCTGTGGAACGCCGCCGACGCGGCGATGCCGGGCGCGGACTTCACCGAGATCTACAGGTTCATCGGCGCAAAGGGAGACGGCGCATGAGCGGGGATACGCGACCAGTCGCGCTCGTCACCGGCGCGTCCTACGGACTGGGGGCGGCCATCGCGGCGCGGCTCGCGGGCGACGGGTTCGATGTGGCGGTGACCGAGCTCGACCCGGCGGACCTCGCCGACACCCGCGCGGCGATCGAGGCGGCAGGCGGCGGGTCCGAGGGGGTGGCGCTCGACCTGCGCTCGGACGCGAGCATCGCCGCCGCGGTGAACGCGGTGCTGGATCGCTTCGGGCGGATCGACCTGCTGGTCAACAACGCGGCGATGCTGGTCGCGAAACCGGCCCTCGACGTGGCGCCAGCGGAGTTCGAGGCGGTGACCCGCATCAACGTCACGGGGACGTTCCTGATGACCCAGCATGTGGGCCGCCACCTGATCGAGAGCGGGCGGCCGGGCCAGATCATCAACATCGCCTCCACCTTCACCACCGTGGGCGCGGTGAACGTGTCGCCCTACGGCATCTCCAAGGCGGCGATCGGCGGGCTGACCCGGCACCTGGCGGCCGAGTGGGCGCCCCACGACATCCGGGTGAACGCGGTGGCGCCGGGGACCTCGATGACGAAGCTCCGGGCCGAAATTTTCGACAACGATGACGCGCGCCGCGAGGCGGGACTGTCGAAGATTCCGCTCGGCCGGTTCACCGATCCGGAGGACATCGCCGGCGCGGTCTCCTACCTGGCGAGCCCTGCCGCGGCCTATGTGACCGGGCACATCCTGGCGGTCGACGGCGGGATGACGGTGACGTGACGCCCGGGCCTTTCCGACCTCAGTCGTAAAACACCAGCGCGCGCATCTCGATGCTCTCGCGGATCGCCGCGTCGGGCGGCGTGTTCGGGTCGTCGAAGGCGGTGTGCGCTGTAAACCGCACACCGGCCGAGGCATCCGTGTCATAGACCTTGAACACCAGCGCCTCGTCGCGGGTCATCTGCGGGAACCAGAACCAGCGATGCGCCGGGTTGTAGGCGATGTGATAGGTCTCGCCGGTCCGGTAGCGGTAGCGCCGCTCGTAGCGGATGAAACCCTCCTCGGGGATCGTCCGGCCGTCGCACAGCGCCAGCGGGTCCTGCTCGACGCGCGGCGCGATCGAACGCCAGGTCTGGATGATGGCGAAACGCTTCTCGAGCGCCGCCTCGGCCTCGTCTTCCGGCAGGAAGTCGCACACCCGCTGGGGCGCCGAGCGCTCGGTGTAGTCGTTGTGGACGGAGTGAACGGCCTTGCGCACCCGGTCGGCCTGCTGGCGCGCCTGCTCGGCCGTGCGCAGCGTGTGGTCGAACACCAGCACACGGGATGCACCGCCGCTGTGGGCCTGGATCAGCGCCGCGGTCTCGGGATAGTAGACCGAGCGCACCTCCTCCTCGTCGTAGAAGTCCCGCACCTTCGTGTGGTGATCGACGAAGGCGAAGCCGTGGGACGGGAGGGTGAACAGCGCCGGGTCCGCGCGGCCGTTGTGAATGCGCACGAGATGTTTCTCGTAGGCCGGCTTGTG
>JAYPRP010000040.1:0-14377 GCA_038132575.1 Rhodospirillaceae bacterium | reverse complement strand
GGCTTCGTGCGGGCCTCGAAGATGCGCAGGACGGGACCGCTCACGCCGTGGCCCCGGGGTCGTAGGTGACGATCGCCTCCGGCATCGAACCGCCCGCGTGATAGCCGCCCTCGACGATTTGGGCATTCGCGATGTCGATCCGCGGCACCTCGCCGTTGGCAAGCGCGGCGTGCAGGTGTGTGCCGTCGTCGCTGAACAGCACGTGGAACGGCTCGTCCGCGACCTCGACCACGCGACACGAATCCGGGTCGTCCGCGTCGAGCAGCTCGACGTAACCCTTCTCGTTCGGCTCGTCGAAGGTGGTGACGGCGAGGGTCTTCCCGTCGGGCGACAGGAACGGCCAGCCGGGGACCCCGGTGAGCGCATGGGTCGAGACGACCTCGCGGGCGGCCGTGTCGATCACGTGCAGGAGGGGGCGGTGGAAGTCGCCGACGAACAGGAGGTTCCCGTCTTGCGAGACGCGGATCGCCTGGGCGCCGACCGGGATCGGGATGCGGGCGGCAACGCTGCGCGACGCGATGTCGATCTCGGTGACGACCGGATACTCCTTGGACGAGGCATACATGGTCTTGCCGTCGGGCGCGGCGGCGAGGAAGTGGCCCGGCGTCTCAAGCCAGATCGTGGTCTCGATCTCCCAGCTCGCCGGGTCGATCACCAGGACGCAGCGGTTGGGATCGGCCGTTGCCCAGAGCTTGCCGTCGCTGGCGAACACCAGCGCGTGGGGCCCCTTGTAAAGGTTGAGGTCGATATGGCCGGCCAGTGTCATGTCGGACAGGTCCACGACCGCGATCCGGTTGTCGGGAACGTTGGGGCCGTAGTCTGCGCTGCCGTAGAGCGAGACGAAGGCGTGCCGGCCGTCGGGCGCGACCGCCAGCTCGTGGGGTTTGCCCGTGTTCAGGGTGCCGACCTCCACGCAAGCGACCGTTTCCCCGGTCGCGGCGTCGAGGGCGGTGAGGCTGACATTCTCCTTCACGGTCAGAAGGATCAGGCGGCGGTCGGTGGACATGACGGGTCTCCTTGCCGGCCCAGCTTAGCGCATCGGCACGGGGATTGGTTCCGCCCGTGCGAGCGGCTAGACTCTCCTTCAAGAGCACAGCCAAAGCTGCCGCGGGGACGAGAGTGGACTTCCAGCTGACCGAGGAACAGGTCGCCATCCAGGACATGGCGCGCGGCTTCGCGACCGACGAACTGCTGCCCCATGCCGAAAAATGGGACGAGGAAGCGATCTTCCCGATCGAGGCGCTGCGCGCCGCCGCCGCGCTCGGCCTCGCCGGGATCTACTGCGATCCCGAGCATGGCGGCTCCGGGCTGGGGCGGCTCGACGCGGCGATCATCTTCGAGGAGCTGGCGAGCGCGTGCCCGTCCACGGCCGCCTATATCTCGATTCACAACATGTGCGCCTGGATGATCGACAGCTTCGGCGGCGACGCCCAGCGGGCGAAGTTCCTGCCGAAGCTCGCCACCATGGAGCATTTCGCGAGCTACTGCCTGACCGAGCCCGGTTCGGGTTCGGACGCGGCGGCGCTCAAGACCCGCGCCGTGCGCGACGGCGACGCGTATGTGATCAACGGGTCGAAGGCCTTCATCTCGGGCGGGTCTGCCGCCGACGTCTATGTCTGCATGGTGCGCACCGGCGACGAGAGTGCCAACGGCATCAGCTGTATCGCGGTCGAGAAGGGCGCGCCGGGCCTGTCCTTCGGCAAGCTCGAGAAAAAGCTCGGCTGGAACAGCCAGCCGACCGCCGCCGTGATCTTCGAGGACTGCCGGGTGCCGGTCGAAAACCTGATCGGCGCCGAGGGCGACGGGTTCAAGATCGCGATGAAGGGGCTCGACGGCGGCCGGCTCAACATCGGCGCCTGCTCGATCGGCGGCGCGCGGGCGTGTCTCGACGCGACGCGCGATTATCTGAAGGAGCGCAAGCAGTTCGGCCAGCCGCTCGCCGACTTCCAGGCGCTGCAGTTTCGCCTCGCCGACATGGCGACCGAGCTCGAGAGCGCGCGGCTGATGATCCACCGGGCGGCCTGGATGCTCGACAACGATCTCCACGGCACCACCGTCGCGGCGGCGATGGCGAAGCGGATCGCGACGGACACCGGCTTCGAGGTGGTCAACCAGGCGCTCCAGCTGCACGGCGGCTACGGCTATCTGCGCGAGTTCCCGATCCAGCGCTACCTGCGCGATCTGCGTGTTCACCAGATCCTCGAGGGCACCAACGAGATCATGCGCGTCATCATTTCCCGCGACATTCTGCGGCAGTAGGTCCCCCATGAACGACGAACCCGAAGTCCTGCTCGAACAGCGCGGGCGTATCGGCCTGATCACCCTGAACAAGCCGCGCGCGCTGAACGCCCTGTCGCTCACCATGATTTATGCAATCGCGCCGCAGCTGCAGGCCTGGGCCACCGACGACACGGTGGACGCGGTCGTGATCCAGGGCGCGGGCGAGAAGGCTTTCTGCGCCGGCGGCGATATCCGCGACCTCTACGAGGGGCGCGGGACCGACTTCGGTCCGACCTACTACGCCGCCGAGTATGAGTTGAACGTCGCGATCCACACCTATCCCAAGCCCTACATCGCCCTGATGGACGGGGTGACCATGGGCGGCGGGGTCGGCATGTCGGTCCATGGTTCGCACCGGATCGTGACGGACCGCATCCTGTTTGCGATGCCCGAGACGGGGATCGGGCTGTTTCCCGACGTGGGTGCGAGCTGGTTCCTGAACTGCTGCCCGGGCGAGCTCGGCATGTATCTGGGGCTCACCGGCCACCGCCTGCGCGCCGCCGACAGCCTGTATGCGGGGATCGGGGATGCCTATGTGCCGGCGGACGGGCTGGACGCGCTGCTGGATGCCCTCGCCGGCGCCGCGTCGCTAGACGGGAACCGCGTTGACGAAATCATACGGGCGCACGCCGCCGACGCGGGCCCGCCGCCGCTGGCAGAGCATCGCGAGGCCATCGACCGCTGCTTCGCGGGCGACAGCGTCGAGGACATCCTCGACCGCCTCGCGGCCGAGGACAGCGACTGGACGCGGGAGCGCATCGCGGTGCTGGAGGGCATGTCGCCGACGAGCCTGAAGGTGACCTATCGCCAGCTCCGCCTTGGCGCCCGCATCGAGGCCATCGCGGAGATCATGCAGATGGAGTACCGGATTGCGGACCGCTGTTTCCGCGGTCATGATTTGTTCGAGGGCATCCGCGCGGTCGTGATCGACAAGGACGGGGCGCCGGTCTGGTCGCCGGCCGATCTTGACGCGGTGAGCGCGGCGGACGTCGATGAATATTTTGCACCCGTGGCGGGTGAGCCGAGCTTCGGCCAGGCCGTGTAAGCCGCGCGAAGAGGGAGAGGAACATGGCACAGATCGGATTCATCGGGCTCGGCAACATGGGCGGGCCGATGGTGGCGAACCTTGTCGGCGCCGGGCACAGCGGGTGGGTGTTCTACATCGCGGGCGCCGCCGGGGCGCGCGGGGGCGAGAGCGGCGGCACCGCCGCGGACACGGCCGCGGCGACGGCGAACGGGGCCGACGTGGTTATCACCATGCTGCCGGCGGGCGCGCATGTTTGCTCGGTGTATATCGACGACGACGCGGTGCTCGATGCGCTGCCGTCCGGCGCGCTGGTCATCGATTGCTCGACCATCGACGTGCCGACCGCACGGGACATGATCGTCGAGGCCGAGAAGCGGGGCCTCGAGATGATCGATGCGCCGGTCTCGGGCGGTGTCGGCGGCGCGGCGGCGGGCACGCTGACCTTCATGTGCGGCGGCACCACTGACGCCTTCGCGCGGGCCGAACCGATCCTCCAGGCGATGGGCAAGAACATCTTCCATGCCGGCGACGCGGGCGCGGGCCAGGCCGCGAAGGTCTGCAACAACCTAATGCTCGCGATCCAGATGATCGCCGTGTCGGAAGGTTTTGGACTGGCCGAGAAGCTCGATCTCGATGCGCAGAAACTGTTCGACATCGCGTCCACGGCAACCAGCCAGTGCTGGGCCATGACGAGCTATTGCCCGGTGCCGGGGCCGGTGCCGACCTCGCCCGCGAACAACGACTACGCCGCGGGGTTCACCGTGTCGATGATGCTCAAGGACCTGAAGCTGTCACAGGAGGTGGCGTCGCTCACCGGAGCGAACACGCCGCTCGGCGCACAGGCGACCGAACTGTACGACGCCTACGCGGCGGCGGGTCACGAGGGTCTTGATTTTTCGGCGATCATCCGCCACATCACCGGCCGGTGACGCGGCGGGAAACAGGGTCAGCCGGCGGCAACAGAGCGCTTTCGGCAGCTGCCGCACAGACGGTTGTGCCAGCCTTCGCTTTCGAACTTGGTGCCGCACACCATGCACGCACGCTCGGTGGCCTCATCGCCTTGCGCGCGCGCGCGGCCAAAGGCTTCCGTGTCGCCGGCGTCGGTCGCCGGCAGGTTTGCGCTATCCAAATCTGCACCGATGTGTGTCACGGCCTGCTCCTTCGTCAATGGCGCCCCGCTGGTATCGAACGCCACGAATATTCATCCACGAACATGCCGGATTTGCGGCGAGTTCGTGCCTTTGATCCCTTTTTCCGGTCCGCCTCCGGCGCGAAATATAACCTTCAAACCATTCTGGTCCGGGTTGGAAATCAGCATAACCCTATGGAAACACTGAAAACTATTTCGAGGCCAGGGCGCCAGGAACTGCGTCAGCAGCCCGCGTAAAAAAGGTCACTTTGGGGGAAAAGTCAATGCGGCATTCTGGACATCTCGGCCAGTGAGCGATTCCCGGGAATACGACCACATCATCGTCGGCGCGGGCAGCGCGGGATGCGTGCTGGCGAACCGCCTGAGCGCGGATCCGGCGTGCAAAATCCTGCTGCTCGAGGCCGGGCCGCGCGATGCCCATCCGCTGATTCACATCCCGGTGGGCAACGGACGGATCATACCAAACCCGAAATACAACTGGCAGTTCGAGACCGAACCCCAGGCGCATCTGGCGGACCGGCGCATTCCCTGGCCGCGAGGCAAGACGCTGGGCGGATCGTCGTCGCTGAACGGCATGGTCTATATCAGAGGGCACGCCCGCGACTACGATCTCTGGCGGCAGATGGGGCTCGCGGGCTGGTCCTATGCCGACGTGCTGCCCTACTTCAAGCGGGCCGAGGGCAACGTGCGCGGGGCGGACGCCTATCACGGCAGCGACGGACCGCTCACGGTCAGCGACTCCTTCCACGATCACACGCTGTTCGACGCCTTCGTGGCGGCCGGCGCCGAGGCGGGCTACCCCGTGAACACCGATTTCAACGGGCCGGAGCAGGAAGGGTTCGGGCGCTACCAGTTCACGATCCGCAACGCGCGGCGCTGGAGCGCGGCGGCGGCATATCTGCGCCCGGCGCTGGACCGGCCGAACCTGACCGTCGAGACCGGCGCGCTGACGCAGTGGGTGATCATCGAGGGCGGCCGGGCGGTGGGGGTCCGGTACGCGCGGGGGCGGGCGACGATCGAGGCGCGCACGACCGGCGAGGTGCTCCTGTCCGGCGGTGTGATCAATTCGCCCCAGCTCCTGATGCTGTCGGGCGTGGGTCCGGCGGACGCGTTGCGCGCCCACGGCCTGTCCGTGCTGCTGGATCTTCCCGGCGTGGGCCGGAACCTGCAGGACCATCTCTGCGTCCACACGGTCCATGTCTCGAACGTGCCGACCCTGACCGATTCGCTAACCCGCAGCGAACGCGGTGCGGTCTCGATCGTCCGGGCGGCGTTGCTCCGCTCGGGGCCGGCGGCAGGGTTCCCGCTCGAGGGCGGCGCGTTCATCCGGACATCGGACGACCTCGATATGCCCGACGTCCAGATGCATTTCAGCGCCGGCAACCTTCTGTCGCTGATCCGGCGGCCGTTCGCCAGCCACGACGCGGATCACACCCGTCCGGACGCCTTCATGTGCCATGTCTGCCAGCTTCGGCCCGAGAGCCGCGGCGAGATTCGGCTGCGCTCCGCCGATCCGGCGGCGGCCCCGGTCATCGAGCCCAACTATCTGTCGGCGTCGCGCGACCGGGACGTCATGCGCGCCGGTTTCAAGGCCATGCGCGAGGTCATGCACCAGCCGGGGCTGGCGGCACTGAGCGGCGGCGAAATCTGGCCGGAGCCGGGCGTGCGGACGGACGCGGAGATCGACGAGTTCATCCGCCAGGCCGCCGGGACGGTCTATCACCCGGTCGGGACCTGCCGGATGGGTGCCGACGACGACGCGGTGGTGGACGAGGCGCTGCGGGTGCGCGGGGTGGACGGCCTGCGGGTGGTGGATGGGTCCGTGATGCCGAGCCTGGTCGGCGGCAACACCCATGCGCCGACAGTGATGATCGCGGAGAAGGCCGCCGACCTGATCCTCGGGCGCCCGGCGCCGGAACCCGAGATTTACGCCTAGCCGTCCTCGAGGACCGCGATCGCGCTGATTTCCACCAGATAGTCCGGGTGGGTCATCTTGGTGACCTCGACCATGGTCGAAGCCGGCAGGGGCGGCTCGAAATACTCGCGCCGCACCCGGTGGACCGCGTCGAAATGCTCCATGTTGCGGACATAGACATCGACCCGGCAGATGTCGGCCATGGTGCCGCCCGCTTCCTGGACCGCGGCCTTGAGGTTTTCGCAGACCTGCCGGGTCTGGGCCGCGGGATCGCCGACGCCGGCGACCGAGCCGTCGGGTGTGTGGGCGGTCATGCCGGAGATGAAGACGAGCCGGCCGCGCGCGGCGACGGTTGTGGCGTGCGAGAAGTGACCACCGGGCGCCTTCATCTTGGGTGACGTGATCTGGGTCTTGGCCATGGCTGGTTTGCTCCTCCTATAACCGCGCCGTGGTCAGTTGCCCTCGGCCGATGCGGGTGCGGCGTCGGGGTTCCACTGACCGCGGCGCATGCGGGTGATCTTCACGCTCTTGAACGTACCGGCCTTGCGCAGGGGCTCGTTCTTCGAGAATTCTTCTGCTGCATCCTGGCTCGGGACGTTCAGGATCAGGACGCTGCCGATGCGGGTCTCGCCGTCGTCGGCCAGCATGGCGCCGCCGAGCACGAGGATGTCCTCGTGCTCCTCCAGATAGGCGAAGTGGGCCGGCTTGTGTTCCGCGCGCTTCGCCGCGGAGTCCGGCCCGTCCTCCTGGTAGATGATGTAGAGCACCGTCCTAGCGAACCTGGATCACCAGCTTGCCGGTGAGATGGCGGCCCCCGCTTTTCTCCAATGCTGCCGCCGCATCCTCAAGCGCATAGGTCTCGATCGGCGGCACACGCACAACGCCCGCGTCGCGAAGCTCGACGATACGCTCGAGATACTTGCGGTCGCGGCCGACGGCGGGCCGCAGGGATTCCACGTCGTCGCGCGGCGACGGCGGCGCCTTGACGCCGGAGGCGATGCCGGCCAGCCGCCCGCCGGGCTTGAGCACGGCGAAGGAGCGCTCGGTAACCTCGCCGCCAACGGTCTCGAACACCGCGTCGCACTCGCTCACGACCTCGGTGAAGTCCTGGGCGTTGTAGTCGATGATTTCGTCGGCGCCGAGGCCGCGCACATAGTCGATGTTGCGCGCGCTGCAGGTGGTGATGACATGGGCGCCGATATGCTTGGCAAGCTCGATGGCGAACCCGGCGACGCCGCCGGCGCCGCCCTGGATCAGGATTTTTTCCCCGGCCTTGAGCTTGAGGCACTCCTCGAGCGAGATGATCGCCGTCAGCCCGGGCAGTGCCAGGGCCGCCGCTTCGACATGGGACAGGCTGTCGGGCTTCTTCATCATCAACAGCTGGTCCATGGCGATCTTCTCGGCGTAAGTGCCTTCCTGTCCGCGTTCGCAGATGCCGAAGACCGGGTCGCCGACGGCGAAGTCGCCGGCCCCCTCGCCAAGGCTTGCGACGACGCCCGAGAGGTCGCGCCCGAGGATGTAGGGAAAGCTCTCGATCTCGCCATAGGTGCCGCCGCCGAGGACCTTTACGTCCGCGGCGTTCACGCTCGCGGCATGGATGTCGACGATGATCTCTCCGGGTCCGGGCTCGGGGTCGGGCTGGTCACCGTAGATCAGGACATCGGGTCCGCCATGACGTTCGAAATAGGAAGCTTTCATTTTCGTCCTCGGTCGTCGGGAGTGCTTGGTCGTGCCCGAGGCTAGCCGATCGGGCGCGACCGCGCGAGGTCAACCTGTGGCCCGGTCGCCTGACGGACGCGTCAAGCGCTTCGGGGTCGCTTCGGGGGTGCGGGGTCTGCTAGAAAGCCCGGCCGGAGCGGCAACGGAACGACCGACAACAAACGGGGAAGCGGGATGAAGATTCTTTACTTCGATGATTTCAGGCTGGGCGTCTAGCGCGGCGAGGAGGTGGTGGCCGTGTCCGCCGAGGTGCAGGACATCCCGCACACCGGTCCGCACGACCTGATCAACGGGTTGATCGCCCGGTTCGACGACTATCGTGAGCGCCTCGAGCAGGCCGCCGCCGACGGCGCGGGCATCCCGCTGGCCGATGTCCGCATTCGTCCGCCGCTGCCGCGTCCCGGCAACATCGACTGCATGGCGGTCAACTACATGGAAAACGGCACCCTCAAGGAGCCGGCCCAGATCAACGCGTTCACCAAGGCCGGGTCCACGGTCATCGGCGACGGCGACACGATGGTGCTGCCGGACATCCCCGCCACGATCTTCGAGGGCGAGGCCGAGCTCGGCCTGGTGATCGGCAAGCGGGCGCATAATGTGCCGGCCAGCGAGGCGATGGACTACATCTTCGGCTATTTCAACTTCATCGATGGTTCGGCCCGCGACCTGCCGACGCCGTTCAACGTGTTCTTCGAGGCGAAGAACCGGGACACCTTCGCGCCGCTGGGGCCCTGGATCGTGACGGCGGACGAGATCGACGACCCGCAGAGCCTCGACGTGAAGCTGTGGGTGAACGGCAACCTGATGCAGGACTTCAACACCGACGACATGGCGCACAAGATCCCGCAGATCATCGAGTATCTGAGCTCGATCCACGCGCTCGAGGTCGGCGACGTGATCGCGACCGGCACCAACCACCGCGGCCTGAACCCGTTCCAGGACGGTGACAAGGTGGAGCTCGAGGTCGAGCATTGCGGGCGGCTGACCATCAACGTCCAGGACGAGCTCAAGCGGACCTGGGCGCGGGTGACCCGCTTCGAGCACACCTCTACGGCGGGCAACGAGGGGCGTTTCACGCCGCAGCTGACGGGCAAGTACGCGCCGGGGAGCTGATCGCCGGCGGTTCGGCCCGCCACGCGTTTTTGAAGGGGCATGCCCGGCAGCGGTCATGCCCCTTTCGCGTTCCTGCGCGGCTCCGGTGTCGGTTGCCCGTGCGGTGCCGACCATATGGCGCATGGGATTTTGCGCCGGATCGCCTAGAATACGCGAAACAATCCAGGACCCCGGCGATCCCACGCCGGGCACGGGGGAGCAGAATGAGCAAGAAGATTGCAGTCGTCGGGACCGGCGCGAACGGCGGCGGCACGGCCGCGGCCCTCACCGCGGCGGGCCTTGATGTCACCCTGATCGACCAGTGGCCCGAGCATGTCGAGGCGATGCGCGCCAACGGGCTCGAGATCAACTTTCCGGACGAGACGATCAACGTGGCGGTGGACGCGCATCACCTGTGCGATGTCTGCGCGCTCAACCGCATGTTCGACATCGTTCTCGTGATGGTGAAGGCCTACGACACGCGCTGGGCGTGCGAGCTGATCAAGCCCTATCTCAAGGAAGACGGCCTGCTGGTCGGTGTCCAGAACGCGATGATGCTGAACGACATCGAGGAGATCGTCGGCCCCGAGCGCACGCTGGGCTGCGTGATGGAGATGTCGTCGGAGATTTTCACCCCGGGCGTGATCCAGCGGAACACGACGCGGGACCACACCTGGTTCGGTATTGGCGCGGTCAACAAAGCGACCGAGGCGCGGGTCGGCGAGATCGAGGAGCTGCTCCAGCATGTGGGCAAGGTATCGATCTCCTCGGAGATCATCTCGGCCAAGTGGATGAAGCTGGTGGTGAACACCATGTGCCTCGGTCCCTTCGCGATGCTCGGCCTGACCCTCTACGAGGCGATGAAGATCCCGGGGATGCGCGAGTTCACCCTGCGGGCCGGCACCGAGGCGCTGGCGGTCGGCCAGACCCTCGGACACACTATCCAGCCGATCTTCGGCCTGACGCCGGAGGAAGTGAAGGACACGAACCGGCTGCTCGAGAAGATGCTGGACAAGCTGGCGGCGGACATCGGCCCGGCGGCGCGCGACTGCGTACTCCAGGACCATCTGAAGGGCCGCTACAGCGAGGTTGATCTGATTAACGGGCTGGTGGTCGAGGAGGGGGCGAAAAAGGGTCAGCTGACACCGGTCAACGCTGCGGTAACCGAGATCACCCGGCGTATCCAGGCGGGCGAACTCGAGCCGGATCCGTCCAACCTCGATCTTGCCCTCGAGATGGTCCGGGCCTGAATCCGTGATGGTACAACGCACACCAGATTACGATGCGGTGGTCGTCGGTGCCGGCTTCGCCGGCATGTACATGCTGTATCGCCTGCGCGAGCTCGGCCTGTCGGTGCGGGTGTTCGAGACCGGGACGAGCGTGGGGGGGACCTGGTACTGGAATCGTTACCCCGGCGCGCGGGTCGATACCGAGACCATGTTCTACTCCTATCAGTTCTCCGAGGCGCTGCAGCAGGAGTGGGACTGGCCGGAGCGCTACCCGGCGCAGGCGGATTTGGCGGCCTATGCCCGCCATGTCGCAGATCGGTTCGAGCTCTGGCCCGACATCCAGTTCGAGACCCGGGTCGACGCCGCACGCTGGGGCGACGCGGCGGGCCTCTGGACCGTCGAGACTAATGACGGCACGCAGGTGACGGCGCGCTTCTGCATCATGGCGACGGGGTGCCTGTCAGCGGTGAACTATCCCGAGATCGATGGGCTCGAGAATTTCGCGGGCGAGACGTATCACACCGCGCACTGGCCGGCCGATGGCGTGGATTTTGCCGGCAAGCGCGTGGCGGTGATCGGTACCGGTTCGTCGGGCGTACAGTCGATCCCGGTGATCGCCGAAGCAGCCGCCCATGTGACTGTCTATCAGCGCACCGCCAACTACGTGATGCCTGCCCAAAATCGGCCCATGGCGGCGGACGAGGTGGCGGAGATCAAGGCGAACTATCCGGCGCTCCGCGCGAAGGCGAAGCAGAGCTTCTCGGGCAATTACTTCCCCGTGGCTGGACCGTCGGCGCTGGCGGTGTCGGAAGAGGAGCGCAACCGGGAGTATGAAAAGCGCTGGGCCATGGGCGGGCTCGCCATCATGGCCACCTACGCGGATTTCCAGACCAGCGAGGCCGCAAACGAGACCGCGTCGGACTTCATCCGCAACAAGATCCGTACCATCGTGAAGGACCCCGACGTGGCGGAACTTCTGGCGCCCAAGCAGCTCTTCCTGTGCAAGCGCCTGTGCGTCGGCACCAACTATTACGAGACCTACAATCGGGACAACGTGACGCTGGTCGATATCAGCGAGACCGGGATCGACCGGATCACGCCGGAGGGGGTGTGTGTAGCGGGGCACACGGAACCCGTGGATGTGCTGGTGCTGGCGACCGGGTTCGACGCGGTGACCGGCGCCCTCAAGCGCATAGATATTCGTGGCGTTGACGGTCTTGCGCTGCGCGAGAAGTGGGCGGACGGTCCGCGGACTTATCTGGGCCTCGGCATCGCGGGCTTCCCCAACCTGTTCACCATCACCGGGCCGGGCAGCCCGTCGGTGCTCACCAACATGATCCCGTCGATCGAGCAGCATGTGGAGTGGATCGCGGACTGTGTCCGACACATGCGCGACGCGGGTCTCGACCGGATCGAGGCGAAACGCGACGCCGAGACGGACTGGGTCGCCCATGTGAACGACATCGGCGACGAGACGCTGCGGGCGACCTGCCAGTCCTGGTATTTCGGTTCCAACATCCCCGGCAAGCCCCGGGTGATCCTGCCCTATGCCGGCGGATTTCCGGCTTATACGGAGAAGTGCGACGATGTTGCGGCCGCGGGTTACAGGGGGTTTGCGCTGCGCTAGTTGGCCGCGGCGGAACGCCGGGCCATGACGAACGCGCCGAGCCCGAGCGCGACTACGCCCATCACCACCGCATAGGTATTCGACACGCTGCCCATCGCGTCGGCGAGAGCCGACAGGATGGCAGTGCCGAAGATCACGCCGGCATAGACCGGCACGCCGATGCCGCCGGCCACGGCGCCCGATTGTGCGCGCGGCGCATGACCGACCGTGGAACTGATGAACACGCCGGTCCAGCCGAGCGCGCTCGTCGCGAAGGCGACGAAAAAGAAGTAGATCGCCCAGACCGGCCAGCCGGGTCCGATCCAGACCATCGCGAAGGCGCTGGCGAGATTCATCACGCCGATCACGATCAGGAGCGCGTCGCCGATGCCCCAACGATCGGCGACGATGCCCCACACGACGCGGCCGATGATGCCGGCGGCATGGATCGCGGCGAGGACGGCGCCGGCCGCCACCAGGGAGAACTGCGCCTCGACCACGAGGATGGTGACCGCGAAGGTCGACAGCGAGAGCTGGGTGAAGGCGTATGCGAAGCCGCCGATGCTCATCCAGCGCAGGGCCGGGACCCGCCAGACCATGGCGACCGCCGCGAACGCGCTCGCGTCGAGGCGCGCGTGGGGTTCGCGGTCCGTGTCCCAGCGGTTCCGCCAGGGTTGCAGTGCGAACATCAGGACGACGCAGCCGGCCGCGACGATCAGGGGCGCGGCCTGCCAGCCGAAGGACTCCGCCGCGCCGGGCGTGACCAGGCCGGCCGCCATGCCGCCGAAGGGAACGCCGGTCTGTTTCACCGAGAAGACGAAGTTGCGCGCGCTGTTGGGTGTCAGCCGCATCAGGATCTGGGTGGCCGAGGGGTTGGTCATGCCGTAGCCGAAGCCGAGCAGCAGCGCCCCGAGCGCCATCACCGGAACCCACGGCAGGGCCGACAGGGCGACACCGCCGCCGCACAGGGCGAGGCTGATCTGACTGACCCGGGCGGGCCCCCAGCGCCGGAGCAGAAAGTCCGACAGCGCGGAGATCGACGACGCGCCGGTGTAGATGATCGCCACCTGGAAGCCGATGAATTCGACCGGGACGTCGACGCCCTCGGCCACCGCCGGCGCGATCGCGGCAAGCGTCAGTGCCGCGAAGGTGGCCAGCACCTGCACGAGGGTCATGGCGAAGAGGACGAACCACAGGGCTCGCGTACTGCGAATCTCGTCGGTCATGAAAGAGGCTAGCCGGGCATGTCTGGAAGTTGAGCTCGCATTTCAGCAGGAACAGGTGGCCGAATTGACAAGAGCAGGATTCAATCTGATGTTGGAACCAATTTGAGGTTGAGATTAAACGAACCCTGCGGAGAAACGCGATGAAACCTCTCTGGCGCAGTCTTTTGTTTGTCCCCGCCACGCGTCCGGACCGGTTCGAGAAGGCTGCTGCGGCCGGGCCGGATTCAGTCTGCATCGACCTGGAAGACGCAGTCGCGCCCGACGACAAGGAGGCGGCGCGTGCCACGGCGCTGTCATTCTTTTCCGGTGAACTGCCGAAAGGTCCGCGCTGGGTCCTGCGCATCAACAGTCCGAGAACGACGCTCGGCCTGCGCGATCTGCTAGACCTGCTGTCGAGCGCGGCCGCGCCGGACGCACTGTTCATTCCAAAGGCGTCGAGCGGCGACGAAATGCGCTGGCTGGACGATCTCCTCTCGGAAGCCGGCAAGGATATCCACCTTATTCCCGTCGTCGAATCTGCTGAGGGCATCGATAGGGCCGTCGAGATCGCCGGGTCTTCTCTGCGGAATGTCGCGCTGGGTTTCGGGTCCGCGGACTATGCAGCGGAGCTGGGGAGCGATATGAGCGCCGCCGCGCTGGCCTATGGGCGCGGGCGTATTGCCGCTGCCGCCGGGCAGTCGGGCATATCGGCGATCGACGGAATATGGCCCGATTTTAACGATGACGACGGCCTGCGGGGCGATACAAGGCTTGCGCGCAGCATGGGCTTCGATGGAAAGATTCTGATCCACCCGCGGCAGGTGGACGTGGTTCATTCGGTGTTCGCGCCCAGTGCGGATGAGGTCGAGCGCGCCCGGCGAATCGTTGCCGCCTCTGAAGCAGCCAAGGGCGGCATCGCCACTGTCGACGGGGAAATGATCGACAACCCGGTCGTGGTCGCCGCGCAACAAATCCTTACGGCCGCCGAAGCGGGCATGGACGAGAAGTAGGAGGCTCGAATGGCGGAGGCTGTCTGATGCTGCCTCTAACCGGATTGCGCGTGATCGCCGTCGAGCAGTACGGTGCCGGGCCCTTCGGGACCCAGCACCTGGCCGATCTTGGCGCCGGTGGGAGGAAGGTGGAAGGCCGGGCGG
>JAYPRP010000039.1:20411-23213 GCA_038132575.1 Rhodospirillaceae bacterium | reverse complement strand
CTGGAATACGGCTCCGACACGATCGAGATGCAGGTGGACGCTGTCAGGCCCGGCCAGAAGGTGGTGATCATCGACGATCTGCTGGCGACCGGCGGGACGGCCGGCGGCGCGCTCCACCTGCTCCGCCAGGCCGACGCGGATGTCCACGCAGCAGCCTTCATTATCGAGCTCGAGGGACTGGGCGGCCGCGATCACCTCGACGTGCCGATCACCGCCCTTGTCGCGTTCGACGCCTAGTTCGACACCTCGAAACGCAACCGGCGACGCGCCAATTCCAGCAACACGTCGGGCCGGTCATCGATTAGAGCCTGCTTCTTCGTGCGGCTCCAGCCCTTGAGCTTTCGTTCGGCCGCCACCGCGTCGGCAATACGATCGAACTCCTGAGCGTAAACGAGCGTCACGGGCAAACGCGTGGACGTATAGTCGGCGAAGTGTCCCTTGCTGTGCTGAACAATTCTCTCCTCAAGAGCGACACGGGTGCTGCCAACATGGAGACTGCCGTCCGCGCATCTGAGGATGTAACCTAACGCGCCCATAATTGAAGCGGCTCCTATACTTCGAGACGCCCGGCTGCGCCGGGCTCCTCAGGACGAGGATTGTAAACAGCAATACCGGATCAAACTCGATCAAGTGCAGGCGGAGACAAACTCCCCTCATGCTGAGGAGCCGCCGAAGGCGGCGTCTCAAAGCATTGAGAGCGTCTAGGCCACGAACGCCCCGCCGAGCTCGTCGGCGACGAAGTTTTCGATAATCTCCGCCACCGAGGCGTCGGGTTCCATGCCAAGCATCCGAGCGCGCGCGCCATCGGCATTCCAGGGCCAGGCATCGACGATCGACTGGACCATCGCATCGGGCTCGTCATGTACCCGGTCCGCGACCGTGTCGCCGGCGAACGCCCGTAGCGAATCGAGCATCTCGCCGATCGACGGCGATATCCCGTTCATCATTACCGCCCGGTTCGGGCCGAGGACATCCCCGTCGGCGTTGTGGATGTCTATGAAGGCCTGCACCGCGCGCTTGGGCGACAGGATCAGCATCCGCGTGTCCCGGGATACCGGGTTCGCGGTCGTATCGCCCTGCAGCGGCTCGCGCAGAATCGAGCTGGCGAAGCCCGACGCCGCCTTGTTGGGCTTGCCCGGCCGCACCACTATCGTTGGCAGCCGGAGCGTGCGCCCGTCGACAAAGCCCTTGCGCGTGTAGTCGTTGACCAGCAGCTCGCCCATTGCCTTCTGGGCGCCGTAGGACGTCTGCGGCGTCAGCGCGGTTGCATCATCCACCGAACGCTCCCCGCCATAGACGGCGAGCGAACTGGTGAAGACGATCTTAGGGCAGCGCTCGGTGCGCCGGCTAGCTTCGAGCACGTTCCGCCCGCCGGTCAGGTTCACGGCGTAGCCCAGATTGAAATCCGCCTCCGCGCCACCGCTAACCACTGCCGCGAAGTGGAAGACCGCATCCGTCTCCGCATCGATCAGGGTATCGACCGTCGCCGGGTCGCAGATGTCTCCGGTCACGATCTCCACGCGCGGGTCGTCGGGCGGCGGCTCGACCGGTTCAAACGCGTCGAACAGGACCAGCTTGTCGACCGTTTCCAGCTTGCCGTCCGGGCCCACGAGTTCGGGTCGCGCGAGCACTCGCAGGGCGAGCCGCCGTCCAAGCATCCCCGTGCCACCGGTAATGACAACCTTCATCGGCCCATCTCCCCGCCCGTCACGAGAGCGCTGGCGCAAGCCGGTCCATCGCCTTGGACAGCGTGTCCGCCTCCGCGGCGAAACACAGCCGTAGCCAGCCCTCGCCCGCCTCGCCGAACGCGCGACCCGGTGCCAGGCCAACACCGGTTTCGGCGATGAGTTCACGGGCGTATTCGACGCTGTCGGTCATTCCGTCCACCTTAAAGAAAGCGTAGAACGCGCCCTCGGGCTTCGACAGGGTCACCCGCGGCATCGCGCCGAGCCGCTGGTACACCAGGTTCCGGTTGCGCCGGTAACGCTCCACCATCTCGGTCACGAAGGGCTCGCCCTCGCGGATGGCCGTGACCCCGGCATGCTGCACGAAGGTCGTGGGCGAGGCGATGTTGAACTCGTTGAGCTTGGACAAATCCGGGCCGATGTCCGGCGGATGGGTCAGCCAACCGAGCCGCCAGCCGGTCATCGACCAGGTCTTCGAGAAGCTGTTGATGACGATCACCCGGTCGTCGGGCTCGGCGATGTCGAGAAACGACGGCGCGCGCGGCCGGTCGTAGATCAGCCGGATATAAACCTCATCGGAGATCAGGTAGATGCTCCGCTCACGGGTGAACTCCAGCAACTCGCGCTGCTGCTCCTGCTCCATGATCCAGCCGGTGGGATTGCCAGGCGAGTTGACGAACACCGCGCGGGTCCGCTCGTCGCACTGATCGCGGATGTCGTCCAGGTCGAGATGCCATTGGCCGTCGGCGTCGGGGCGCAGCGGCGCGGTCCGCGCCTCGCCGCCCATGACGAAGACGGTGCCCTTGCAGTTCGGCCACACCGGTCCGACCACGACGACATTGTCACCATTGTCCACCAGTAGTTCGGACGTCAGCATGATCGCGGCCATGCCGGAGACCGAGGCGGTGATCCGATCGACGCCAATCTCGCGCCCGATCAGACTGCTGGAATATTCCGCGATCGTCTCGCGCAGCGGCGGGATGCCCCGGTTCTGCGCATAGAAGACGTGATCGTCCTCGAGCGCCCGGGTGACGGCCTGCTTGATGTAGTCGGGCGTCGGCAGGTCCGGCTCGCCGAACCACAGCGCGATCAGATCCTCGCGGCCGAGATTGGCGTC
>JAYPRP010000039.1:0-20025 GCA_038132575.1 Rhodospirillaceae bacterium | reverse complement strand
GCGACCGGCTTCTGCGGGGTCTATGAGCCCGACCCGGAGAAGCGCCGGGGCAACGTCACCGTGTCCCTGAACGTCAACTATGTCGGCCGGACCAAGGGCGACACCCTGATCTGCACGGCGAAAATCATCCGTGCGGGCCGGCGCATCTACTTCGCCTCGGGCGAGGTTCATGACGAGCACGGCAATCTCGTTGCCTCGGCCGAGGCGGTCTACGCCTATGTCGACAGGGACGCCCAGCGGCGTCCGGCGGGCTGACCGGGCCGATGCCCGGCGCCGCCGCGCGGTTTCACGCCGGCCAGATCGTCCGTCACCGGCAGTTCGGCTATCGCGGCGCGATCTGCGACGTCGACCCCGTATTCGCCGCCAGCGAGGAATGGTACGCGCAGGTCGCGCGTTCGCGCCCACCCAAAGATGCGCCCTGGTATCACGTGCTCGTCCACGACGCCGCCTACACCACATAAGTCGCCGAGCGGAACCTCGATACCGACCCGGACCCGGCGCAGATCGATAACCCGATGCTCGGGGAATTCTTCACGTTTTTCGAAGGCACCCACTACTTGACCGGCGGCAAGACGAACTGAGGCGCTTGACTCACCGCCGCGCGGCTCCCATCGTTTGCGATGTTCGTGACGCTGGGGTGCCTCGCCAAACGCGGGGCTGAGAAGAAACCCAATCACCTGATCCGGATCATGCCGGCGGAGGGAGTTGTCACGGGCCGTCTCCCGCAGACGCTCCCGCCGCCAGTCCCGGATCACCGCTTCGGAGGCGAGACATGTCTGCCAACGCGCGTACCCTCGCAATCCTCGCTGTCCTGACGGCATCAGGACCCGCGGTCGCCGACCAGCCGCCGCGCCTGCCGGTACTCGTACCGATAACCGGCTTCCTGTCGCTGGAGGGCACCAGCCAGCGCAACGGCGCCGAACTGGCCTTGCGCGATTCCGGTGTTGCGTTCGACGTGGACGATACCGCCACCTCCCCCGAGACCGCGGTCAACGCTTTCGAGCGTGCCATGGCCGGACGCGACGGTGACGACGTGATCGCCGCGGTGGCGCCCATGCTGGGGACCCAGATGCTGGCGCTGGTGCCGCTCGCCGACGAGTTCGAGGTGCCGCTGATCACCATCTCTGGCACGGCGCGAATCACCGAGCTGGGCAGCCCCAATGTCTTCCGCTTCTTCCCCGGCGACGTGGTGGTGAAGGCAGCCCACGCGCGATATGCCGTCGAGGAGCTGGGCGCGAAGCGGCCGGCGGTGATCTTTCAGACCACCGCCTACGGCCAGAGCGGGCGCGCCGAGCTCGACCGCAACCTCGAACAGCTCGGCGCCCCGACGGTCCTCGCCGAGGGGCTCGACGTCACGGTCAAGGACATGCTGCCGGTACTGTCAAAGGTTCGCGATTCCGGCGCCGATGCGCTGCTGCTGCACCTCCATGCCGGCCCGACGGCACTGGTCGTCCGCCAGGCCCGGGCGATAGGGCTCGATATCCCGATCGTCGCCGGATCGGCCATGCACCAGCCCGAGACTGCCGCCCTCCTCGAGCCGGGCGAGCTCGCCGGGGTGTGCGCCGAATCCGGCGCGTCGCCGATCTCGGAATCCGAACCGGAGATCCGCGCATTCGCCACCGCGTATCGCGACGCCTTCGACCGCGAGCCCGACGCGTTCGCGCTTAGCCAGTATGACGGAGTGCGGATGGTCCTCGCGGCGATAGAGCTGGGGGCTCGCACAGCCACCGATATCCGTGCGGCGCTGTCCACCCTGCGCTACGATGGGCTCGCCATGACCTACGCGTCGGATGGCAAGGGCAACATGGCTCACTCGGCCGTCATCCTCTGCTACGACGGCAACAGCCGGGTGCCAGCCATCGTCAAGCGCTACGACAACATCACCGGCGTGCTGTAGCGGTACAGCGATACACCACCGGACATGCTCTCCGCCCAACTCACCCTGAACGCCGTTGCGCTCGGCGCCGCCTACGCGCTGGTCGCGATCGGCTTCGTGCTCGTCCTGAACGCCACGACGGCGGTCAACTTCGCCCATGGCGAGAGCGTGGTCGCAGGCGGGTTTGCCGCCGTCGCGCTCACGGGCCTGGTCACAGGCATCTGGCCAGGTGAGGTTCCCGGCATCGTCCTCTTGCCCGGTGTTCTGCTGCTCACCGCGCTGCTCGGCCTGGCCATTGCGAGCCTGGCCTACCTACCGATCCGAGACAGGCCGCCCATGTCCGTCTTCGTCACGACCATTGCCTTCGGGATCATCGTCGCCAACGGCCTCAACGCCGGCTTCGGCGCCGCGCCGCGAACCGCGCCCGCGCTGCTGGGTGGCGGCACTGTCGAGCTCCTCGGCATCGCGGCCAGCCGCCAGTCCCTCGCCATCATCGCAACCGCGGCGATCCTTATCAGCGCTCTCGCCTTCCTCCTGCAGCGCACCCAGCTTGGCCGGCGCTTCCGCGCCTGCGCGCAAGACCCCGAGATGGCGCGCGCGCTCGGAATCCGGTTGACTCGGGTCACGCTCCTCGGCTTTGCACTCGGCACCGCCTTCGCGGGTGCCGCCGGCCTGCTGCTCGCCCACCAGTTCTTCGTCACGCCGTCGGACGGCGCGAGCCTGATCCTCAAGGCGTATATCGCGGTCGTCATAGGCGGCTGGGGCAGCCTGCGCGGCGCGGCCCTGGGCGCGTTCCTGATCGCGGTCTTCGAGGTCGCGGTCGCGTCGGTATCGTCCCAGCCGATGGCCGAGGGCCTGCTCTATGTCGCGGTCCTGCTTGTGCTGATCGTCCGGCCCGAGGGCATCTTCGGCGAACCCCAGCGGCTGCGTGCATGATGGCCGGCGCCCCCGACTCTGCCCGTGCAAACCTACCGATCCTACTGGCGGGTGGCGGACTGGCCGTCTATGCACTCACCTTCGCATCGTCCTACGACCAGCGCCTCCTCACCATTTCGGGCATCTACGTCATCATGGTGCTGGGCTACCAGTTCATTTTCGGCCATGCGGGAGCACTCAGCCTCGCCCAGGGCGCCTTCTTCGGTGTCGGGGCGTATGTTACCGGCATCCTCGGCAGCCAGTTCGGCGCCGGGTTCCTCGCGACCTTCCCGCTGTCGATCGCGGTCGCCGGGGGCCTCGCGCTCGCGGTTGCATTCCCGGTGCTGCGCCTCGCGTCCCACTATTTCGCGCTCGCGACGCTCGCGCTGAGCCAACTCCTGCTCCTAATCGCGGTCAATTGGGAACCGGTGACGGGCGGCGCCAACGGCCTGCCCGGCGTTCCGCCGATCACCATCGGCGACTGGCGGGTTGCCCGCGGCACGCCGCTCCTCGTCTTCGTCTGGGTGCTGGCATTTGCCGCGATCCTCATCGCCCGCTGGCAGTTCAGCCCGCGCCGCGTCGCCATGTTCACCGTCATGCGCGACTCGCCGCTGGCGGTCGCAGCCTTCGGCATCGACCCCGGGCTGCTGCGGCTTCGGGCATTCCTTCTCTCTGCCGCATTCGGCGGCGCAGCCGGCGCGCTTTTCGTCCACACCAACCGGGTCGTCTCGCCCGAGACCCTCGGCTTCGGCATCATGGTGACCTGCCTGACCATGACCGTTGTCGGCGGCCGGTTACGCATCTCGGGCGCGATCATCGGCGCACTCCTGCTGACCCATCTCCCCGAATGGTTCCGCGGGCTCGACGAGTATTATCTGGTCGCCGTCGGCGTACTGCTGTTGGCGATGGTCGTCTTCGCGCCCGATGGGCTCGCATCCTTCATCAAGCGCGTGCCAACCGGATACCGTCCCCGCAACTCGTCACTGGTTAAGCCAGCGCCTGTTCCCAATCCCGCATCCGACGCGCCCGCGCCCGCGCTCGCCGTCCAGGCCGTTTCAAAGCGCTATGGCGGCATCCAGGCCCTCGACAATGTCGGCCTATCGATCAACCCTGGCGAAATTGTCGGCCTGATCGGGGCCAACGGCGCGGGCAAGACGACACTCGCCAATATCGTCTCCGGGCTCGACCGTCCGGATCACGGCACACTTTTCTCACGCGGGCTAGACCTCGCCCGCACACCCCCCACAGCGATCGCGCGGCACGGGGTGGCGCGCACGTTCCAGACGCCACAGCTTCCCGACATGCTGAGCGTGCGCGACGCGGTCGAGACCGCGGCCGCGAGCGCCACCGTGCGCCCGGATGCGGAGGCGATCCTCGCGGACTGCGGCCTTTCCGAAAACACCGACGCCGGCTGCGGCACCCTGCCCCACGGGGTACGCCGCCGGGTCGAAATCGCCCGAGCGCTGGCAGGGGCGCCGTATCTGCTGGTCCTCGACGAACCCGCGGCGGGGCTCGCGCCGGAAGAACAGCTTGAGATCGCGGCGATCCTGCGCGCCCGCGCAGCCCGCGGCCTCGCCGTCCTGATCATCGACCATAATCTCTACTTCCTGCGCCCGCTCGCGACCCGCCTCGCCTGTCTCGACAGCGGCTGCCTGATCGCGAACGGACCCGTCGAGGCAGTGCTGGCCGACCAGGCGGTCCGGGATGCCTATTTCGGGCTTGTGACACCATGACCGTGGCGCTCCAAATCTCGGGCTTGACGGTGCGCCACGGCGCCGTCGTCGCGGTGCAGGACGCCGCACTTTCGGTACCCGCCGGCGCCATCACCGGGCTCGTCGGCGTCAACGGGGCGGGCAAGTCGAGCCTGCTTCGCGCGGTCATCGGGCTCGCAGCCGCCGACGGAGGGATTCGGCTGGGCGACCTCGAACTGTCCGGGCTTTCGGTCGAGGCGCGCATCGGTGCCGGCCTCGCCTACGTGCCCGAGGGCCGGCGCGTCTTTCCGGGAATGACTGTCGAGGAGAATCTTTTGGTCGCCGGACCGGATAACGCACACCGCCGCCGCGAGCGTCTCGCGCAGGCGCTCGACCTATTCCCCCAGCTCGCTCCGCGCCGGGCGGACCGGGCGTGGCAGCTCTCCGGCGGGCAGCAGCAGATGCTGGCTATCGGCCGGGCGCTGATGGCCGACCCGGCGGTCTATCTCATGGACGAACCGACCCTGGGCCTCGCGCCGCGCGTGATCGAGGACGTCGCCGACGGCCTGGCCCGGCTCGCCACCAGCGGTTCCGCCATCCTGCTAGCTGAACAGAATGCGGGTTTTGCGGAACATGTCTGCGACTGGATTATCGAGATCTGCACCGGACGGATCAAAGCCGGTGCGGCGTCCTAGGGACAGCTTGTCTGGTTGATCCAGGCCCTCCCAGGGCCATCCGCCGGCCAGACCGTGGCGGTTACCGTGACCTTCGGCTCGAGCAGGTCACGCCAGGCGCAGGCCACCTCGCCGGCAATCGTCTCGGCACTGTCCATCGCGATATCGGGACCCAGCACGATGGAAATTCGGTCATTCGCCTCGACCGACACCTCTGACAGGTCACCGCGCTCCGAGGCCCATTCGAGGAACGCGTTTTCCTTGTCGCCGAAGGCCGGCGCCATGAAGTCCTTCGGCAGGCGGATGAAAGATCGGTGCACCCAGCCCGTCGCATCGGAATCATCGAAGTCGCGGATATTGATCCAGCGCCCGTCCTCGTCGAAGGCCCGCACGTTGTCGCCGCGCTTCTTCTTGCCGACGATCGGGTACCCCTCGCCGGGGCCCGCGCGCACGTTGAGCGTTCGCGCGCCGATGGTCGCGTCCCAGCTCCGCCGGGGCTCCTCCGCCACGCCTGCGCTGCCCATCAGCAGCAGGATAGCGAACAGCAATATGGACAATGCATTTCGACACATATCCGGGCTTGTCTCCCGCAGACCGCCGGCATCTCCCGACAGGGCGGCCGGCCGGTCGTTTCGACTTGCGCGACCGGTACTGCAATTATGACACGCCCAACGATCGGCACATAATGCATGCGCAAAAGTTTCAAATCCGCTGCTCTCCAGTCCAGGGCCCGGTGTTCATCATCGTCACGGGCGAAGATGCGCAGGAGCGGATGTTTGGCCTCACCCGCCGCCTCGTGAATCGGCTCGTGCCGGGCCCGCGAAACATCATGGGCGCCAACGTGTTCTCAACCCTGTCGCCAAACGATCTGCAGCACGAGCAGAAACCCAACGCCCGCCCTGCAAGCGACACTGCGGCCACCGACCAGTCCGGTAGCGCGGCGGACGGCGCGGCCGCCACGCCCGACGAACAGCCGGCGCAGGCGCCCGCGCCGGCACCCGATCCTACCCATCTCGTCACGCGGCTTCGCATCATCGAGCGGGCGGAAGGCACCCATATGTTGCAGATACCGGACTCCGCCACGACTCTGAACGTGCCGCTCAACCGAGACCAGATCATCCAGTTCACCCGGGGCATCATGACGGTCCTCGACCGCGCCGAATGGGGACTCGACTGGAACGAGGAAATCGCCACACCCGATGCCGAGCCGGCATCGCCGGATGCGCGTGCCGGCGAGATCGACATCTCCGCCGACAGCCCGTCCTGCTACCGCCAGTGAAGCCCGCGAAATTTCCACAGGATTCGCGGCTGGCGCGGGGTCGCGACTCAACCCGACCCGCTACTTTCCCCCTTGAGGGATGCTTTCCCTGTCGAGAATCAGAAAGGACACGACCATGGCACGTCCGGATAACATGGCGCATGGCAGCGAGGCTGCGGCTAAGGCGGCGCGCGAGACCGCACATCACCTGCTCGACATCGGCGCGGTGAATTTCCGCCCGGAGGATCCCTACACCTTCACCTCCGGTCGGGTCAGCCCGAGCTACATCGACTGCCGCCGGGTGATCGCATTCCCCGAGGCGCGCGAGATGATGACGGCCCACGCGGTCGATCTCATCGACCGCGAGATTGGCCGCGACAATATCGACGTCGTCGCGGGTGGCGAGACGGCGGGCATCCCCTATGCCGCCTTTGTGGCCGTGGCACTCGGCAAGCCTATGGTCTATGTCCGCAAGGAATCCAAGGGCTTCGGCCGCATGGCACAGATCGAGGGTGCGCTCGACGCCGGGGCGAAAGTGCTCCTGGTCGAAGACCTCACCACCGACGGCGGTAGCAAGGTGCGTTTCGTGGACGCCCTGCGCGCTGCCGACGCGGTTGTGGAACACACCTACGTCGTCTTCCACTACGGCATCTTCCCTGAGAGCCGGACGACCATGGACGAGCTCGGCGTCGGCCTGCATGCGCTCGCCACCTGGTGGGATGTGCTCGACGCCGCGCGCGAGCAGGGCGCGTTTTCCGCCGAGCAGCTCGATAGCGTCGAGGCCTATCTCCACGACCCGGACGGCTGGAAGCCCATGGCGTAATCGCAGGCGGGTCGCTTGCCCGCCGGGTCCAGCGCGGAATGTTGATCGCGCGTTCACCCGCGCCTTCGCGTACAATCGACGCCATGTTCAAGCACTTCAAAGTCTTCGCCATTCTACTTCTGGCCGCCATCACGCCGGCCGCCGCCCAGGACAAGCCGCGCGACGAGCTTGTGATTGGCGTCGGCCAGTTCCCCCAGGGCTTCCACCCGAACCTGGCGAGCCATGTCGTGCTGTCACTGATCAACGGCATGACCCGGCGTCCGTTAACCGTTTACGACGCGGACTGGAAGCTGATCTGCATGCTGTGCGAGACGCTGCCGTCGCGCGCCGCGAACACCATCCGCGACTGGACGGCCCCCGACGGCGAAGAAGGCCTCGAGGTCGACTACACGATCCGGCCCGGCGCGACCTGGGGCGACGGTGTGCCGGTGTCCACGAAGGACGTGCTCTTCACCTGGACCATCGGCCGCGATGAGAGCGCCGGCATCAACAACCAGGAGCTCTACCGCCGGATGGAGAGGATCGTCGCCTATGACGACAAGCGCTTCACCATCTTCTGGAACAAGCGTACCTGCAGCGCCGAGGCGATCAACGATTTCGACCTGGTCCCCGCCCATCTCGAGGCGGACGCGGCTGCCGATCCCGCCGCCTACCGTACGCGGAACGCCTACGACACGGACCCGACCCGAGCGGGGCTCTACTTCGGGCCCTACCGGATCACCCGTGTCGAGCCGGGCGCCACGATCACCCTCGAGCCAAACCCGACCTGGTGGGGCAAGCCGCCCGCCTTCAAACGCATCACCGTACGCACCATCGAGAACACAGCAGCTCTCGAAGCGAACCTCCTGTCCGGCGAGATCGACTACATCGCCGGCGAGGACGGCATTTCGCTCGACCAGGCCATCGCGTTCGAGAAACGCCATGGCGACCGCTTCAAAGTCGTCTTCAAGCCCGGCCTGTTCTACGAGCATGTGGACTTGCGTCTCGACAACCCGATCCTCGCCGACCGGCCGGTCCGCCGGGCGCTGCTACACGCGATCGACCGCGCGGCCATTAGCGAACGCCTGTTCGAGGGCAAGCAGCCGGTCGCCAACACCTTCGTCCATCCCCTCGACAGCGTGCATATCGACGACGTGCGCACGTATCCGTTCGACCCCAGCACGGCGAAGCAACTGCTCGACGAGGCTGGCTGGACAGACATCCGCAAGGGCGTCCGTCACAATGCGGCCGGCGAGCCGCTCCAGCTCGAGATCATGACCACCGCCGGCAACCGGGTGCGCGAACTGGTCGAACAGGTCATCCAGTCGAACCTGCGCGACGTGGGCGTCGATCTGCGTATCCGCAACCAGCCAGCGCGCGTCCTGTTTGGCCAGACCATCCGTCAGCGCGAGTTCCCCGCGATGGCGATGTTCGCTTGGTTCTCGACGCCGGAGAACATCCCGCGCACGACCATGCATTCGAACATGATCCCGACCGCCGAGAACGGCTGGTCGGGCCAGAACTATACCGGCTTCCGGAACGCCGTCATGGACGAGGCCATCGACCGGGTCGAGGTGGAGTGCGGGGCGGAGGAACAGAAGAAACACTGGGCGTCGATCCAGCAGACCTACGCCGAGGAGCTGCCGGTGCTGCCGCTCTACTTCCGTGCAAACGCCTTCGTCATGCCCCGCTGGCTCGAGGGCGTAACCCCGACCGGCCACCAGTATCCGAGCACCCTGTGGATCGAGAACTGGACCGCGCGGTGACCGCACCGGACGGGGCCTGATGCTCGCCTTCCTGACCCGCCGGATTATGGGGATAGCCGCGGTCCTTGCGGTGATGTCCTTCATCGTCTTCATGCTGATCGGGCTGATGCCCGGCGATCCCATCGACATCATGATCGCGTCGAACCCGGACCTGACGCCCGCCGACGGCGAGCGCCTGAAGCGCCTGCACGGCCTCGACCTGCCCCTGTGGGAGCGTTATGCCAACTGGCTGGGCGGCGTCTTCACCGGCGATCTCGGCTTCTCGCGCACCTACAACCGGCCCGTGATGGAAATCCTGCTGCCGCGCCTGGGCAACACAGTCATCCTGCTGGGCCTGAGCTCCATCGTCGCGATCCTGGTTGCCATCCCGCTCGGCGTCATAGCCGCGACCCGGCCCCGGTCCCGGCTCGACGGCGCGATCAACCTGTTCTGCTTCGCCGGCATCTCGGTGCCGCCCTTCTGGCTGGCGCTGGTCTTCATCATGGTCTTCGCCGTCACCCTCGGCTGGCTGCCCGCCGGCGGCATGGGCGCGCCCGACGCGGGCCTGTTCGCTCGGCTCGAGTTCCTGGTACTGCCCATCGCAACGCTCACCATCGCCAGCCTCGCCGGTTACACCCGCTTCGCCCGGGCCGCCATGATCGAGGTGCTGCGCCAGGACTATATCCGCACCGCCCGGGCCAAGGGGCTGGGCCCCCGGCGTACCGTCTTCGGCCACGGGCTTCGTAACGCCATGCTGCCGCTCACGACCATCATCGCGCTCGACTTCGGGACGCTCTTCTCGGGCGCGCTGATCACCGAAACCATGTTCGGCTACCTGGGCATGGGTAAGCTGATCTACGACTCGATCCTCGGCAACGACTTCAACCTGGCCCTCGTGGGGCTCCTGCTCGCGACGCTCGTGGTCCTGATCGGCAACTTCCTGGCGGACATCGCCTACGCCGTGCTCGATCCGCGCATAAGCTTCCGCGCCCTGGAGGCGATATGAAAATGCACGCCGACCCAACAAGAAAGCGGGCGGCATGACCACCGCGGCCCAAGCGATCGGCAACGACGGCTCCAACGCCGTCCGGGTCTGGCGCCGCTTCCGGCGTAACCGGGCGGCTATGGCGAGCGCGATCCTGCTCGCCCTGATCGCACTCGCGGCCCTGCTCGCCCCGGCCATCGAGGCGCTGCTCGGAGTGGACGCCGCCCGGGTCGATCTCTTCAACCAGTATGCCCCACCCGACGCCGAGCACTGGCTCGGCACCGACGAGGCCGGGCGCGACGTACTCGTCCGCCTGCTCTATGGCGGGCGCATCTCGCTCCTCGTGGGGCTGGTGGCGGCGCTCGGCGCGGCGACCATCGGCACCTTCATCGGGCTCATGGCCGGCTATTATGGCGGCCGGCTCGACGCGCTCCTGATGCGCACCACCGACGGGGTGATCGCGCTCCCGCTGCTGCCGCTCCTGATCATCCTCGCGGCGGTCGATCTCGAGAAGGCCGGCGTCCCCGCCGACATCGCCAACTCCGAGATGGCGAGCCTCTACCGGATCGTTTTCATCATCGCGCTCGTCGGGTGGACCACCGTCGCCCGGCTGGTGCGCGCCGGTACGCTCTCGGTCCGGGCGCGGGAGTTTGTGCGCGCCGCCGAGGCTATGGGCACACGTCCCGCCGTCATCATGTTCCGCCACATCCTGCCCAACATCGTCTCGCCGATTATCGTCGCGACAACGCTGTCGATCGGCGCGGTGATCCTGCTAGAGTCCGTTCTCAGTTTCCTCGGCCTGGGCATCCAGCCGCCGATCCCGAGCTGGGGCAACATGCTGACCAATGCCCAGGAACTCGCGACCCGCGCGCCGGCGCTCGCCATCTGGCCCGGCGCGATCATCTTCGTGACGGTGATGGCCCTCAACTTCCTCGGCGACGGACTGCAGGACGCGCTCGATCCCCGCGCGGTGCGGCGCTAGGGGTCGTCACCTCGGCAGGGCGATGAAGGTCCCGTTGCTCCGGCGGGTCACCTCGCGCATCAGGGTCTCGAAGCGCCCTTCGGTGTGCAGGGACAGGAACCCGATCGCGTGCACCCGTGCCTTGGGTTCACCCGTGATCCGGTTTATGTTGAGCCGCGACAGGGTGGCGATCACCGGATCGTAGGATGCGCCAGTGTACTCGTCGCCGAAGATGTAGATCGAGACCTTCTGATCAGGCCGCACATAGCGCTTCAAAGCCACCTCCAGCCCCTCGACCGGGCTCGAGTTGGACGCGCTCTTCCACGACCGGAAGAGCCGGATCGCCCGCTCGCGCGCACCCTTCGTGTCGGGAATCCAGCGCCCGCTATAGCCGCCGATCAGATGTGTGCCGTTGTCATTCAGCACCTGGAAGCCCTTTATCTGCGGATGGATGCGGATGATGTTCTCGACCTCCCGGGTCACACGCTCCCAGATAGACTGCATGCTGCCCGAGGTGTCGACGACGAAGACGACATACTCGCTATCCACCGGGATGCCGCCCACCTCGGCGTCGCGCGGTGCGTTCTCCGGGGCCGACACCCCGGCTCGCGCCTGGTTCCGTAGCGTACTCTCCAAGGTCTGGAGCCCCTCGACATCGCGGGCACGCGCGGCAGCCTGTTCGCTTGCCGACCGAAGTTCGCGTTCCGCCGTATCGACCTTGGCACCCCCGGCGGCGAGCTCGGCGCGGGTCGCCTCGAGGGTCGCCCGCTCGCGGGCGAGCGCGCCCTGCAACGCCTCGATCCGGGTCTCGGTGCCGATCAGCCGTTGCAGGAGCGTCGCCGTCTCGTCCGTTCCGCCGGCCTCGTTCGACACGCCGAAGGGCGAGATCAGGACCAGCAGGACAACCGCCCCGAACCCGCAGGAGATCACGTCGAGGAACGACAGGCTGAAGACCTCGAACTCCGCGCGCTTACGCCTCATCGTCGCCTCCTCTGGATTCCAATCCTCATGGCCAGCTCGCCGCGGGGCTGATCAGGATACCGTCGGTCGCCGCAGTCCACTGCCAGAACTCGTGCGACGCTTGGGGATCGCCCTCGATCGGCAAAAGCACCACGTTCACCCGGGCCCTACCCAACCCGGCATTCCCGATCGTGTAGCGCAGCAGCCGCACTCGGCAGGCGCCGGAGATCGACGAGGAGCCTCCCCACAGCGCGCTGCAGTCGGAGAAGGGGTTGAGGCTCCGGTAACCGCCAGTCCCCGCGGTCGGCAAGCCGTCGGTGACGATATAGACGTCGGTCGGCTTGAACGCCGCCAGTGCCGCGAGACCCGCCGCCAGGTTGGTTGGCCCGCTGGGCACCACCGCGTCGAGCGCGCCGAGCACCCGGCCCAGCCCCGCTGCGTCATCGCCGCGCACCGGATTGCCGAGCGGCGCTGCCTTATCGCTGAAGGCCACGGCCCTCACCTCGGATGTCTCGGGTACCCGGGCCAGGAACCAGTTCACCACTCGCTTGGTGCGCGCCCATTTCGGCCCGGCCTGTTTCTGCGCGGCGGCCATGTTCTTGCGCCGGATTACGTCGATCAGGAACTCGTCGGTCATCGACGCGCTTGCGTCCACCAACAGCCCGATGCGCGCGCCCTCGACCCGGAGCCCCACGATATAAGTCTCGCTGCCCGTCGGCGCGGTCTCGATCACGTCGGGCTGCTCGGGTTCCTCGATCGCGGTGATGGTCTCCTCGAGCGCCCGGGCCGCCTGTTCGCTGGCAGCGAGTTTCGCCTGCTCCCGGTCGAGCGCCGCCTCGAGGCGCGCTAGCTCGGCAGCCCGCGCCGCCACCTCTTCCGCGCTCACCGCCTTGTCCTTCAGGAGCTCGGTGATCCGTGCGCTCAGGTTCGTCTCGGTCGCCTCGAGCCGTGCCAGGTCCTCGCGCAGCCGGTCGCTCTCGGCCGAGACAGCGTCGGTGTCGAGCTTCACCAGCATCAGGACGAGGATCACCGCCCCGAGCCCGCAGGACATGATGTCCAGGAAGGCGAGGTTGAACCCCTGCGGGTTGCGCCGGCGCCTCAGGATGCGCCCCCGCCGGCCGTGTTACCGGGGTTGCCGTCCACCACGCTGATCCGGTTGAGCAGGAAGGACTCGCAGTACTCCTGGGTGTCCACCAGCAGCCCGTCCTGCAGGCGCTGGAGCTGGTGCAGCAGGAACATGAGCACGATGGAGATGAGCAACGCGACGAAGGTCGAGTTGAAGGCCACGCCCAGGCTCTCGGTCATGCCGGCAATGTCGCCGGCGAGTGCCTGGTCGGCCTGGGACAGGGCCTCGCCGATACCGCGCACGGTGCCGATGAAGCCGATCGCTGGGATCGCCCAGATCAGGTAGCGGATGAGCGAGTTCTCCGCCTCCTGCTTTTGGGCCAGCACATCGACGCTCGCCTCGATGGTTTCCGAGGTGTTGTGTACGTCGCCGGTGATCAGGAAGCGCCGCAGGCTCGCCATCAAAGTGCGGACCAGGGACGCGCGGCGAATTTCCTCGGGTAGCGCCTCCAGCGTGCGCAGCGTCGCCGCCATGTCGCCGCCATCGCCTTCCTCCAGCAAATCCACATTGAAGAGGTAGCGTTCGCGCAGGATCGCGAGGGATTTCTCAGCGATCAGGTAGAGCCCCCAGAGCATCAGGATAATGGCGATCTCCTGTTCCCAGTCCTTGAGGATCACCACGATCGCCCGCGGCGCGCTCTGGCCATTAACCCGCGCGGCCTCGATGAGCTCGGCCGATTCCGGCCAAACGATCCCGACATAGAGCAGGTGCACGACGACGATCGAGACGACCAGGGCGAGGATATTCTTGGCGACTTCGGGCATGGGGCGATCCCTGTGGCTAATACTAGATGTCGACCGGGAAGGAGACCGGCGAGTTGAGACTGATCGAGGTCTGAGCGTAGGCGAAGCCGAGGAGTCCCACCCCTGCAACGAGCGCGAGCAGCAGCGCGAGCGCGCGGGTCCGGCGCGGCGCGCGGCGACCGTCTGTCCTAACGCGGCGTGGTCTCGCCATGCAGGTATCTCCCGATCCTGAATCCGACATCGTCTCGTCCGCGTGTCAGCCCGTCCCGGTAGGCTGCCCGCAGTGTGGTGCGGTTGCCGGAGCGCCAGCTCGACCCGCGCACCACATGGGAGTCGCCGAAGCTCGGGCCCAGCGGGTCCGTCGCGACCGATCCCCTGGCCGGCGGCTCCAGCGAGTACCAGTCATGGACCCACTCACTGACATTGCCCGTCAGGTCGAAGAGCCCGGAGGCCTCCGCCGGGAACCGGCCCACCGGCGCGAGCCGCGCATAGCCGTCATTGTAATTAGGAACGAAATTGCGGGCCACACCGTTGGCGCTCTCGTCCGCGATGTTGCCTGCGCCGCGCGGCACGGTCGCCGTGTCGCCCCACGGGAACACCGTCCGCGCGGGCCGACCCGCCTTGCGTGCAAGCCACTCCCACTCGGCCTCGCTCAGGAGCCGGTAGCCGTCGGCGTGCGCCTTGAATCCCAGCAGCCGGCCGCCGTCTATCGCGTAAAAGGGCTTGAGCCCCTCGGCGGCGCTCAGCCAGTTGGCGAACGCCGCTGCCTCGCCCCAACCGATATCGGTGACCGGCAGGTCCGGGGCGCGTCCCTCGCTGCCGCGAAACTTCGCCATCTGGGCGTTGGTCACCTCCTGCTTAGCCGCATAGAAGGGACGCGTCAGCCGCACCCGACTCTCGAACTCGTTGGCCCGCTGGCCGATCTCGTGGCGCGGCGCACCCATGGTAAACGCTTCGTTCGGCTCAAACAGCACCAGTTCGATGCCCGCACTGTTGGTGTAGGCACGCGGGGCCTCCGCGAGGCGCGCCGCCGCCTCAGGGATAAGCGTCTCGCGAATTACCAGCGGCCGCTCTGCCGACGGCAGGATGTTGCGCTTAATGGTCCTGTAACCGTCGCGGCGTAGTTCGATCTCCGTGGGCACCGCCAGCAATTGAAGCGATACGCGCCCAGCCCCGTGCGCCTTTCCGTTCACCAGGGTCTGCGCCGGGGGTTTGGTCTCGATGTCGACCTGCCCCAGCTTTGGCTGGAGGGCGATCTCGATAGTTCTGGTCTCACCGGCCTTCAGGAGGACCGTCCGAGTTGCGTCATGATATCCATCACGCAAATAGACGACCGTGTGGTCTTCTCCCGCGCTGACCTCGATACCTTGTGCCGGATCGATCCGGCGTCCATCCATCAGCAATTCACCGCCGTCGGGCTTCACCCGGAACGCGAGCTGCGCGACCCGGGGCAAAAGTCGATAGTTCCGCACCGCCTGCGGCCTGTCGTTGGTGATCCGCACCACGTCCTCGACCGGCTGCCGCTCCGGCGCGGCGACCCTGACCCGATACTCTCCGCCCGGCAGCGTTTGTTCGATCGGTGTCTTGCCCACGTCCACGCCGTCGATGATCACCCGCGCGCCGACCGGCTCCGAGCGAATCGTCAGCCGCCCTGCAACCGGTTCCAGCGCGATTTCGATCTCGGCGGTCTCGCCGCGCTTGAGCTCGACCTGCTGCGTCGCCGGTCGGAAGAACGGATGTTGCACCGCGAGCTCGTATGCCCCCGCCTCTCTCTCGATATCGAGCATGGGCCCCACCGTCACCAACCGGCCGTCGAAGAGCCATCGGTTGTCGTCGCGCGCCAGGGCGGTCGTCGCCACCAAACGGCCCGGCAGCGGCACAAGGGTCACGGAGATCCGCCGCCCCTTCTCATCCGGGCGGATTTCCCGTAGCGCCTCGCGGAAGCCCGGCGCGGTGACCCGCACCGCCGGCGACCGCGAGACGGAATAGACCGCATCGCCCACGGTCAGTCCCAGCCCTTCGGCAAGCGTAATCTCGCCGACGGCTTCGGCCTCCGCCGGCAGGATCGTAATCCGGGTTGCATTGGTTGCAACAAGCGCCCCGGCCACCGCGACCACGACCACGAGAATCGCCAGGAGTCCGATCAGGTAGAGTCGGGCCTGGCGTGCCCGCGCGGCGCGCAGGTCCCGTTCGAAGCCGCGCGGTTCAGATTCGCTCATCGGGCACGATCTCCAGGACCAGGCCGGTCCGGCCCGGCGGAATATCCACGCGCATGAGCACCGCCTGGAAACCCGCGCGGATGCCTTCGAAG
Organism: Rhodospirillaceae bacterium; assembly: GCA_038132575.1. Taxonomy (GTDB): domain Bacteria; phylum Pseudomonadota; class Alphaproteobacteria; order UBA6615; family UBA6615; genus UBA8079. The sequence goes on along the minus strand of JAYPRP010000039.1, from coordinate 3,978 downwards.
GTGTAGCGTCCGGGCTGGAGTTCAATCGTCCGGTCGGTCACCTTGCCGACGATTCCGACACCACGCACCGAGATATCGGTCTCCCCGTCGGAGACGATGCGGACCGGCACCTTCACGCCGTAGGCCGCCACGAGCGCCGCCAGTTCGTCCGCCTTGGACGCCAGACGGGGACTGTCGTCCCGGTACGCCGCGATGTCGTTCGCGACGGTGCTGGCATCAGCCGCGACCGCCTCCGAGGCCAGCCGCTCGGGAGACGCGAGATGCCGGGTCGCGCGGGCATCGAGCCTGTTGATCGCCTGCGCCCGGGCCAGCTCGTTCGTGATGTCGCGGGCCACCGGCGCCAATCGCCGCACCTCGATATAGGCGCGTTCCGCCGCCGGCCAGTCGTCCGCCGCCGCCGCCGCCCGCGCGGTCCGCGTCAGCCGCTCGATCGTCAGCTCGATCTGCAGCGCGGCGATCTTCTCGTCCAGCACATCGATTTCCGGGCGGTCCGTATAGACCCTGCGCGCCGCCGCACGGCTGCGCTGGGCCGCTGCCAGGTCGCGGGCATCGACCCGCGCGAGCCCGTCCGCAATGTGACCTGCGAACGCGGCCTCGCGCAAAAGCCGACGCACCTCTTCGAGGCGCGGCGCAAGTTCATTCCGGTTCGGGTCGATCTCCAGCGCGGCGGACAAATGCCGTTCTTCGGCGGCAAGATTGTTCTCCACGCGAGCGACGGCCGCGGCCTCGATGGTCTCGAGCAACGCCGGCAGCTTGTCGATCCGCGCCTTGAGCGCCGTCGCGGGAGCCGACTCCGGGCGGATTTCCAGGGCGCGGTCGATGGCCACGAGCGCACTGTCGTAATTGTCGGCCGCGAACGCTACGCCGGCCGCCGCGAAGGCATCCTCGAAAGCACGGGCCCGTATGTCCAGCAGCGCCTCAGCGTCCGCCCGCACCGCCGCGAGCGTATCGATCGCATCGGCATAGTTTGCGGCCCCGAAAGCGGCAATCGCCGCATCCCTCGCGTCGAGGATTCGGCGCTGGGCGACGGCATCCCAGTGCGCGAAGTCATCATGCAAGACCTTCGGCTCGATCTCCTCCTGGAACGCCGCCAGGCTCGTCTTGAAAACCTCACGCGCCGCCTCGACCGCGGCCGCATCGACGGGCTCGGGAAACGCCGCGGGCGCGGCCGACTGCGGTTGCGGCGCGGGCACGACAGTCTCCGCCGGTGTCATGGCGACACGCGCCGGGCCGTCATCACTTGTGTCGCGGATCATGAGGATGCCGCCATAAGCGAAAGCCAGCACGACGACGCTCAGCGCGATGCCGGCGGCCAACTGGAGGCGGCGGCGGCGAACCGCGCGGCTTTCCTGTTCGAGCTTTTCCTCGAGCATGGGTCTCTAGAGCTTAACGTCCGGGGTACGTTCTTCAGCAAAGACCCGCTGCAGGAACGCCCGCCACTGGGCAAACTGTTCCTTCGCCGTACCGGACAGCTCCACGGTTTTCTGGTTGAACGCGATCACCCGCGGCGCCAGATCGATATCGATCGACTGGCCCAGTTCCGCCAGCGCCTCGCGGTGAATCTCGGCTTCCTTGCTGGTCTGGAAGCTGTTCGAGAGCAGGGTCGCGCCCAGGGTTCCGGCGACCACGCCGCCTGCCACGCCGGCGGTCTGCCCCGCGGCGGTGTCCGCGTTGGCGCCGGCGATGACCGCGAGCACGCCCAGCCCGATCGTGAGCACGCCGAGCGCCGCCTCGCCGATGGCCTTCTCGTTGGCCTCGCGCCGGGCCTCGATCTCGAGCAGGCTTTGCGCCTGCCAGATCAGGTAGGCCTCCTGCATTTCGGCGCTGAACGCCCGGTAATGATCCTGCAAACCGTCCACAAACAGTTGGTCGCGCACGCGCACGGCGCGCGTGCGTTCCAGCATCGGGTCGCTGTCACTCGGGAAGCTCACCAACGTGACCGTGTTGCGTCCGGTCTCGAGGTGCGCCGCGAAGGCCTCCTCGGCGAAGTTTGATCCGAACCGCAGCTCGGTCAGGCGGCCCAGATTCTCGAGCTCGGCCACGGAATAGTCGTCCAGCTCGTGGGCCACCCGGTTCGCCGCCGCCTCGAACACCGGGTCATAGGGATCGAGCCCCTCGTTGCGGATGTTTTTGTGGAAGCCCGACGAGACTTCGTGGTCGAACCTTCGGACGAACCAGGTCTCGCCGGAGATGTCTGTCACCTCGATCTCGATCTCCACGTCCTCGCCGGTGGACTCGACGATCTTTCCCTGAACGTAGAGATCGCCCGTCGCGCTGGCGTCCGGGGTCACCCGCACGGCGCCGAACGCGCCGGTGTCATCGAGCGCTTCCTTGAGCTTGAGCGCAAAGCGGTTCGCCTCCGCCCTGCGCAGCTCCGGCCAGACACCCTCTTCCTCGTAGTTGCGGCCGGCGTCCGACAGGCCTGGATCAAAGACGGGCACGATGACATCGAGACGTGGCTTGGTCGCATCGACCTTGGCCGGCCCCTTCGGGTCGAATAGGGACGAGAGCTGCGGCCCCACGCTCGGACCCGTAGTATCGGTGCCGCCAGGGCCGCCGCCGCTGGTCACGCAGCCGGTCAGGATGAAGCAGGCGCATATCGCGTAGACGCCAGTCTTGCGAAGTAACATTTTCATTTCCGTCTCCATCGACTCTGCCTAGTTCGGCACGGGAAGCCCCTTATACCGGCGATACTCGTCCCACAGGCGTTTTTTCAGCTCCGGGTCGGTCTCCTTGATCGCCGCCTTGCGAATCTGCGCCTCGAGCGCGCTGTCATTGTCTGTGGGCGGAATATCCTCGGGCAGCTTGCCATTTTCCTGGGTCCGCGCCGCCGTGCGCTCGGGTGCGTCGCCAGGCGTATCGTGCGACACGTCACCGTCGCGTGCCTTACCCGGGACCGCGGCCTCGCCCGGCATATGTTCTCGGGTCGGTTCTTCCCCCGTAGCGGGCTGGGTCGCGGCCGTCACCGTGGGTTCGTCGCCCGACATATCGCCTGCCGCGGTCGATTGACCCGCCTGGGACGGCGCCGTTTCCGCCGCATCGGGTCCCGAGATGTCCCGCGCGGCGGTCGAGGTCTCCGTCCCGTCGGACTCCGCACCACCGGCACCTTCGCCGCCTGCGGTTTCCGTACCCGAAATGCCGTCGCCACCCTGGCCATCTCCGCCGCCCTGGCCTCCGCCACCCCCCGCGCCGCCGCCGCCAGAGGCATTGGCCGCGCGGTCGGTCTGGCACTCCTCGAACCGGCTGAGTGAACGCTGGAACGCCCGGTCCATCCGCGCGATCCGCTCCTCGCGCGTCAGGCCCGGCTCGTCGGTATAGTCGATCGAGACATCCGTGCAGTCGTGGGAAAGCGTGCCGGCGTCGCGCGAAGCCGCAGACCGATCGGCATTCATCTGCGCGAACGCCGGCGCGGCGAGCAACGCAAGCAGGCCCGCGATCGCGAGCGGTTTCGTCGGTGTTTCGGATTTCGTCAGCGTCCGCATGCCGACACTCCCATCCAAGCTGCTGTCCGCGATGGTACCGCCTTCGCGGCAGCAAGCCCAACCCGGGCCGCCGGAACCATGGGAGCCCCGAAATAAGGCGATTTTCCGGCACCCCGCCCCCCTTGAACTTGGCTTTTTCGCCGATCCCGTGCTAGAAGGCGCCTCCCCGTTGGGGACGGCATCGGAAACCGCGCAATTTCGCGGATTTCGGGCCGAGATGTGCGGAAGGGGGTGATTCCCATCGTCCAGGTCGTAGTTCGTGACAACAATGTTGACCAGGCGCTGAAAGCGCTGAAGAAGAAAATGCAGCGCGAAGGCGTATTTCGCGAGATGAAGCTCCGGCGCTCCTATGAGAAGCCGTCGGAAAAGCGCGCCCGCGAAAAGGCGGAAGCGGTTCGCCGGGCTCGGAAGCTCGCGCGCAAGCGCAAGGAACGCGAAGGCTTCTAGCCTCGCGCCAACACCTCTCCTGATATCAGGAACGAAAAACGCACGACCC
>JAYPRP010000038.1:0-23381 GCA_038132575.1 Rhodospirillaceae bacterium | reverse complement strand
CCGGTGACGACGGCGAAACCGACGAGGAGCAGGCCCGCGATGGTGCCGGCATAGTGAAGCGCGCGGGTCTGCGGCCGCGCATGTTCGCGCAGATAGTGGGGCCAGAAGTCGGCATAGGTCGAAAACCGTTCGCTCATGGCATGAATTCTGGCACATAGCGCGAAACCTAGGCGAGGAACGAACCATGCCCGATATCTATGTGGAACCCGACGCGATCCCGGACGAGGTCCTCGATGCGATGAAGGTATCGCTCGAACGGCGCGCGGCGACGCCCCAGCAGGCGGCGGCCCTGCAGTCCTACTTGGGTGACGTGGAGTTTCCCGAGGGCGCGCGGGTGCTCGATGTGGGCTGCGGCACCGGCCCGCAGGCGCGGACGATTGCGGCCATTCCCGCGGTCGCCGAAGTCTTCGGGATCGATCAGCTCGAGGCGTTTCTCGAATGGGGCCGCGAACTCGCCGCCGACCTGGCCAATGTCTCCTTCGAGCAGGCCGACGCGCGGGACCTGCCCTTCGACGACGGCTCCTTTGATGTGGTGCTGCTGCATACGCTGCTGACCCATGTGCCCGGCCCCGAGGAGGTGCTCGCCGAGGCTTGCCGTGTCCTGAAGCCGGGCGGGACGGTCGCGATCTATGACGGCGACTTCACGACGATGAGCGTTGCCACGATGGACGACGACCCGCTGCAGGTTGCGATCGATGCCTTCGTGAATGGCAACGTCAACGACCGCTGGCTGGTGCGCCGCCTGCCGGGAATGCTGCGCGCCGCCGGTTTCGACCCGGCGCCGTCGCGCAGTCACGGGCACCTGGACACGGACGATCCGGTGCTCACTCTCGGCTGGACCCTGCGGGGCGCCTACTATCTACAGCAGGCGGGGACGATCGACCAGGCGGGCGCGGATGCGCTCGAGGCTGAGGCGCGCCGCCGGATCGAGGCCGGCAGCTACTACGGCTATATGAACTTCGTGAGCATCGTCGCGCGGAAACGCTGAGCAGGACGGCCCGCCTGACTGTTGCGCAGGCGTCACAGGTGATGCAAACGGGCCGCGATTCCCGCGCGCGATCCTTGCAAATCCGGCGGTTGGGGCTTATGTCATCGCCCGCACCCGGCCATGGCGGCCGGGTATCAGAGGATTGGACCCATGGGCTACAAGGTTGCCGTGGTCGGCGCGACGGGAAATGTCGGCCGCGAAATTCTGCAGACGCTGGCGGAACGCGAGTTCCCGGCGGACGAAGTGGTCGCGTTGGCGAGCGAACGCTCGGTCGGGCGCGAGGTGTCGTTCGGCGAGGACAAGACCCTGAAAGTCCAGGACCTTGCGACCTATGATTTCACCGGGACCGATATCGGCCTGTTCTCGCCGGGTTCGTCCGTGTCGGCGGCCTATGCGCCCAAGGCGGCGGCGGCGGGCTGCATCGTGATCGACAATACGTCGCAGTTCCGCATGGACCCCGACGTACCGCTGATCGTGCCCGAGGTGAACCCCGGGGCCGCAGCCGGCTACACCCGGCGCAACATCATCGCGAACCCCAACTGCTCGACGATCCAGATGGTGGTTGCGCTCAAGCCGCTGCACGAGGCCTTTGGCATCGAGCGGGTGGTGGTGTCCACCTACCAGTCGGTCTCGGGCGCGGGTAAGGAGGGCATGGACGAGCTCTTCAACCAGACGCGCGCGGTCTATGTGAACGACCCCATGGAGCCGAAGAAGTTCACCAAGCAGATCGCCTTCAACGTGATTCCCCATATCGACGTATTCATGGACGACGGGTCGACCAAGGAAGAGTGGAAGATGACGGTCGAGACCAAGAAGATTCTCGACCCGGCGATCAAGGTGACGGCGACCTGCGTGCGCGTGCCCGTCTTCATCGGCCATGCCGAGGCGGTGAACATCCAGTTCGTTCGGGAGGTGTCGGCCAAGGCGGCACGCGAAGTGCTGCGCGAGGCGCCGGGGGTCTCGGTCATCGATCACCGGGCCGACGAGGGCTATGTGACGCCCGAAGAGGCGGCGGGCGAGGACGCGGTCTATGTGAGCCGCATCCGCGAGGACGCGACCATCGACAACGGGCTCAACATCTGGGTGGTCTCGGACAACCTGCGCAAGGGCGCGGCGCTCAACGCGATCCAGATTGCCGAGCTGCTCGACCGCGACTATCTGAAAAAGGCGATCGCCGCCGAGTAGGCCAGCGCGTCGTGATCCTCGCCGATATCGAAGGGCTCGGAGTGGCGCTGGCCGCCCATGGGCTGATCGTGCGCGGCGGGTTTTATCCCGAATCCGATGATGCGGTGCCCGGAGATCCGGGCACGCTCGTCATGGTCGGAAACGCGAGTCCCGACATGTGGAACGCGTTCGCGTCCGTGCGTGCTCGTTTTGCCGATCGCGCGAATCCCTTGGATGCGTGGATCACCGACACCGTGGGCGAGGTCGCACGATCCGTAGGTGCGGAGGCGCTGTTCCCGTTCGGTGGACCGCCCTACCTGCCGTTCCAGCGCTGGGCCCGCCGCGCGGAGCCGGTGCATCCGTCGCCGGTGGGGGTGCTGATCCATCCCAACTATGGCCTGTGGCACGCCTACCGGGCGGCGCTGGTATTCGCCGAACGGCTCGAGTTGCTGGCACCGGATCGCCGGCCGGCCCCGTGCGAGACCTGCGCCGAGAAACCATGCCTCGCCGCCTGCCCAGTGGGTGCGTTCGATGGCGATGCTTACGACGTGCCGGCCTGCACGGAGCACATCACCGCGGTGGACCGCGGCGACTGCATGGGACGAGGGTGTGCCGCGCGCCACGCCTGTCCCATAGGGCGGGACTACGCCTATGTGCCGGACCAGGCGGCGTTCCACATGACCGCGTTCGTGGCCGCCCAGCGCGGCTAGCCGGGGTTCCTGCCGAGCATCTCGCGGGCCGCGAGCAGCCCGCCGCCGACGATCAGCAGGCATGCCAGCGCGAGCTTCCATGTCGCATCGCCGAGCCCGAAGACCACGAGCAGGACGGTCGAGAGCAGCGGGGCGGCGTAGGCGCCGGCGCCGAGCACCCGTAAGTCGCCATGCTTGACCCCATGATCCCAGGCGAAGAAAGCGGCGCCCACCGGCCCGAGCCCCAGGCCGAGCACGGCGAGCCAGGCGACTGTGGTATCCGGCCAGATTGTCGTCTCGAGAACGAGGTGGGCTATCCAGGCGAGCAGCGCTGTGCCGCCGCAGAAGGTGCCGACCGCGTCGGTCGAGACATGCGCGAACCGCCGTGACAGGACCGAGTAGCTCGACCACGCCAGCGCGGCGCCGATTGCCGCGAGATAGCCGCCGGCAAATTCGGCGCGGATGACGAGCCCGGCACCGCCGGTGACGATCAGAGCGGTACCGGCGAGCCCCAGCGTTGCGCCCGCCAGGTGGAACCAGCGCAGGCGGCCGACGCCTGTTTTGGCGGGAAGGAGCGCGGAGAAGAGGACGATCAGCACCGGCCAGAGATAGTTGATCAGGTTCGCATCGGCGGGCGGCGCATTCTGGATGCCGACGAAGTAGAGCAGGTGATAGCCGAACAGCCCGGCGATCCCGAGCACCCAGACCGGGGCGGGCTGGCGCAGATGGGTGCGCGGATCTTCGCCGCGCGCGAGCCAGATCGCGACGGTGAGCGCAAAGACGATGGTGAAGGCCATCGCGACCAGCTGGAAGGGCGGGACCCGGCCGGCGAGCGTGCCGAACAGTGCGAGGGTAGACCAGGTCAGGACCGCGGAGAGCCCGATCAGGGTCGCGCGGTTGTGGCGGGGCGGAACGACAGGGCGGGAGGTGCCCACTTAGCGCCGTCGGGCCGCGGCCATGGCGGCGGCCTCGGTGATGATGCGGATCGTCTCGGTCCACAAAGAGAGCTCGTCGAGCCGGTCGAGGGGCCACCAGGCGGCCTCTGCCGCATCGCTTCCGGCGATGGCATCGCCCCCGGTCCAGTGCGCGGCACAGTCCACCAGCGTGTAGTGGTAGCGCACTCGGGCCGGGTCGCGGAGCGGGGAGACGTTATTCGGCGCGTCGTCGTTGGCGGCTGCGTCATTCGCCGCCTCGTCCGTTCCGGGGCGCGACGGATCGCCGTCGCGGATGATCGCATCGACCACGTCCACGATCCCGATCACCTCGATCTCGACGCCGGTCTCCTCGCGGACTTCCCGCGCGGCCGTCTCGCGCCAGGTCTCGCCGAGCTTCTGCTTGCCACCGGGGATGCTCCACTGGCCGATCCGCGGCTCGCGGCCGCGCCGGATCATGAGAACCTGGTTGTCGCGAAGAACTACGACCCCGACCCCCGATATGGGCCGATCTGGATACTCTCGGCTCATGATCTGCGCTGGGTCGGTGAAGCGTGCATAGGAAGGTCCCGAACGCGGGGCCTAGTACATATGCTGGCCGCCGTTGATCGACAGGGTCGATCCGGTGATGAAGTCCGCATTGTCGGCGGTCAGGAACAGAACGCCGCGCGCGATGTCGTCCGCCTTGCCCAGGCGGCCGACCGGGATGCGGGCAACGATCTTCTCCAGAACGTCCGGCGGCACCGCGCGGACCATGTCCGTATCGACATAGCCCGGGGCGATGGCGTTGACCGTGATGTTCTTAGCAGCGCCTTCCTGGGCGAGTGCCTTGGTGAAGCCATGGATGCCGGACTTGGTGGCGGCATAGTTGACCTGGCCGTACTGGCCGGCCTGGCCGTTGATCGAGCCGATATTTACAATCCGGCCGAAGCTGCGCTCGCGCATGCTCTCGATGACGGCGCGCGAACAGTTGAAGACGCCAGACAGGTTGGTGTCGATGACCTCCTTCCACTGTTCGAAGCTCATGCGGTGCATGGTGGTGTCGCGGGTGATGCCGGCGTTGTTGACCAGGATCTCGATCGGCCCCAGGTCCTTCTCGATCTCGGCGGCCGCGGCGGCCACGGCGTCGAAATCGGAGACGTCAAACTTGAGCACCTTGATGCCCGTGTTCTCCTCGAACTCGCGCGCGGCGTGATCGTTGCCGGCGTAGTTTGCCACGACATCGCGGCCCGCATTCTTCAGTGCGATTGAGATGGCGGCGCCAATGCCTCGCGTGCCGCCGGTAACCAATGCTACTCGACCCATCTTGCTCTCCCGGTTGGGCGGATCATCGGCGCCTGTTACCGGCGCTCTTGTTGCTGTCCGCGATGAAGGATGCGTTCCCCGATTGCGTGTTCCTGCTAGTCGCGCTCGACGCAGAGGGCGATGCCCATACCGCCGCCGATGCAAAGCGTCGTCAGCCCCTTCTTGGCGTTGCGCTTCTCCATCTCGTGCAGGAGCGTGACCAGGACGCGTGCCCCAGAGGCTCCAATCGGGTGCCCGATCGCGATCGCGCCGCCATTGACGTTTACGATCTCCGGGTCCCAACCCATGTCGCGATTGACCGCGATGGCCTGGGCGGCGAAAGCCTCATTGGCCTCGACCAGCTCGACATCGTCGACGCTCCAGCCGGCCCGCTCGAGTGCCTTGCGGCTGGCCGGGATCGGGCCCGAGCCCATGACCGCGGGATCGACGCCGGCGGTCGCCCAGGAGGCGATGCGGGCCAGCGGTTTGATGCCGCGCTTCGCGGCCTCGTCGGCGCTCATCAGGACCGTCGCCGCGCTGCCGTCGTTGATGCCCGAGGCGTTGCCCGCGGTGACCGTGCCTTCCTTGGAGAAGGCGGGGCGGAGCTTGCCGAGGGTTTCGGTGGTAGTGCCGTGGCGCGGATACTCGTCGGCCTCGACGACGATGTCACCCTTGCGGGTCTTGACCGTGACCGGTGCGATCTCGTCATTGAGCCGCCCGGCATTCTGGGCCGCCTCGGCCTTCTGCTGGGAGTTGGCCGCGAATTCGTCCTGCTCGTCGCGGGTGATCTGCCACTTCTCGGCAACATTCTCGGCCGTCGTGCCCATGTGGTAGCCCATCAGCGAGCACCACAGGCCATCATTGATCATCGTATCTACGAACTTTACCTCGCCCATCTTGGTGCCGTTGCGCATGTGTGATGCGTGGGGCGACTGGCTCATGCTCTCCTGGCCGCCCGCGACGACCACATCGGCCTCGCCGAGCTTTATCGCCTGGAAGCCCTGGGCAACGGCGCGCAGGCCGGAGCCGCAGACCTGGTTGATGAGGTAGGCCGTCCGGTCCTCGGGAATGTCGGCGGCGAGCAGCGCCTGGCGGGCCGGGTTCATGCCGGTCGCGGCGGTGAGGACCTGGCCCATGACGACCTCGTCCACGTCCGCGGCGGGGACGCCGGCACGCTCGAGCGCGGCCGAGATGGCAACCGTTCCGAGTTCCGCGGCACTCAGGCCCGAAAGCGAACCGTTGAAGGCTCCCACGGGTGTCCGGGCGGCCCCGGCGATCATGACATCGGACATGGTCTCTTCTCTCCTGCTGGTCCTCGAGGCGGTAACACCGCGTTGTGCGATGCACAAAGTCGCCGAATTCCGCTGGTTTCAGTTGATCTTGGATATAGACCGGGTGGGAGGACGAGTCCAGCGACCAGCGCTCACGAAACTGCGGACAGCCAGCCGGCAAGCGGCTTCCAGACCCTTGATTTTGCGCGTGCTCCGGCGACCATCCCGATATGCCCGAGCGGTGGACGGTCGGCCTCGGCCCGGGGCAGGGCGTCGGCCAGGGCCTCCGCCGAGACGGGCGGGACGATCCGGTCTCGGGCCGGGATTAGGACGCGCGCGGGTATATCAATCGCCTCAGGGCGGATCGGCAGGTTGCCGACCTCCCAGGAGCCGCGGTGGGGCGTGTTGCGGCCGTACCAGTCGCCAATGCATTCGCGCGCGACGGGGGCCGACATGGGCACGCCGTCATTCAGCCAGTCCTCGAGAGCGACGAAGTCCTCGGCGGCCTGGCTGCCAGGTTTCACGTCGGCGAAACCGATGAACTTTCGGGTCACGAGGAACGGGTCCAGCGCCGTGAACATCGACTGGATGATATCGACTGGCAGCTCGCCATGGGCCTCGAGAAACGGTACCGCGGCGGTGACGGTGCGGGCTAGGGCCTCGGCCTGCGCCACGCGTTCGCCATGAAAGTTCCAGGGCGTAGCCAGGAGGCCGAGCGCCGAGACATCGGCCGACCTGTGGGCAGCGAGTGCGAGCGCCAGCAGCCCGCCCATGCAGTAGCCGACGACCGGGACCGGTCCGCCGGCGGCGTCGCGCGCGCAATCGAGGGCGGCCGCGAGGGGGGCGAGGATGTAGTCGGTCAGATCGAAGCGGCGCTCGGCCGGGCCGGGCAGGCGCCAGTCCACGAGCATGGGCCGCAGACAGGTTTCGGCGGCCATCCAGCGCATGAGGCTACGCCGTTCGGAGAGGTCGAGGATGTAGGCACGGTTGACCAGCGAGGGGACGAACAGTACGGGGCGTCCGCCGGCAGGACCGTAGTCGAGCAGCCGGGTGGCGCCGGATTCCCAGATCGTGGGGGGGTCGTCGAGCCGGCGGCGGTAGGGGTGGTGCCGGTAGGCGTTGACGCCCGCCGAGAAGGCCTCGAGCCGGGCCGCGATCTCGGTCTCGACTGCGGTGGCGAAAGGATCAGTCTCGCTAGGGTTTTCGGGCGGCAGGTTTTTTCGAAGGTTTTCCGCCCGCGTTGCGATCTCCGGATTCCAGGCGATCGAGCCGCGCCTCAGCATCGGCAAGACGCCGCGCGAGCTCGACCAGCTGTTGATCGCGGTCAGAATGTGTAGCGGTAGCGGGCGCGGTCCAAGCCGGGGCGGCGGTTCGGTCAGAGGGTCCATCGGTCTGGTCCGTCGTTGGGTTCGCCGGGGCGCTCGCCTGGCCGGTCATCTGGGCCATGAGCGCGGCGAGGCCGGGCGCGGCCATCGGGTTCGCTGTGGCGCCCAGCTGTTGCATGGTGTCGAAGAAGCGCGCGGTTTGTTCGGCCAGCTCGGGATTAGCGGCCATCGCCGTGAGCTGGTCCTCCCACAAGTCTAGATACTGGCGCGCGAGGGCGGCGAAGTCAGGCTGGTTGGTCATGGTGCGCGACTATAGCGCCGGGTTCCGGGGTGCCGCCACCGTTACGAGTGGGGCGGGGCGAATGTTCGCCGGTGCGCAACAAAAATTTGCTGCGATGCAATATGGAACCACTTTCTGTTATACTCGGAAGCAATCGAGAAAATTGCGGTGACGCAAACCATGGCCGAATCCGATAAGACAGACCCGATCATCATCAAGAAGTACGCCAACCGGCGGCTCTACAACACGTCGACAAGCAAGTATGTGACACTCGACGACCTGGCGGAGATGGTGAAGGAGGGCACGGAGTTTCAGGTGGTCGACGCGAAGTCGGGCGATAACATCACCCGCTCGGTCCTGACGCAGATCATCTTCGAGGAGGAAAGCAAGGGGCAGAACCTGCTGCCCGTGAGCTTCCTGCGCCAGCTGATCCAGTTTTACGGCGACAGTCTGCAGACGATGGTGCCGAACTATCTTGAGGCATCGATGGATGCGTTCTCCAAAAACCAGGACCGCATGCGCGAATACATGCAGGGTGCGATTGGCCACAGCATGAACCCGTTCGCACAATGGGAGGAGCTCGGGCGCCAGAACATGGCGATGTTTGAGCGCGCTTTCCAGATGTTCACGCCCTATGGCGGAGCCGATGGCGCCGCCGCGCCTGGCGCTGCCTCCGAGGCGCCAGACGGCGAGGACAAGCTGGACGATCTGAAGACCCAGATCGAGAGTCTGCGCCAGCAGCTCGACGACCTATCGCGCTGAGCGTGGCTATTTGAGCCAGTCGGGATCGACCTCCGGCCGGCTGCAATGCCATACCTTCAGATAATCGAGACCTTCGCTGTGCAGCAGCCCGGCCTCTGCCTCGGTCTCGACCCATTCGGCGATGGACCCGCGCCCGCTTTTCCTCGCACAATGGATCGTCCAAGACACGGTCCCGGCCGAAGTTCCCGGCTTCGCCAGCACCACGAACTATCCCTCACTCGCGCCGGAGTTCGATGTGTTCCTGCTGGGTGAGCAGCGTCTGTTCGTCGCTGATCCGCCGCGGATCGACTGCCTGGTCTGATCCGAACGCACCCTATCGGTCGCCGGGTGGCGGCGTGACGCGCGATTGAATCCCCGTCACGGATTGCGGTCGATACCCCCTTTCGCCTATTCAATTAATCTTCAAATTCGAGGGTTGGGGGAAAGGCATGGCAACGACCGTCAATGAACTGATCGAAACTGGTGCAGACGGGGATATCGCGATTGCGGCGCCCGATCGAACACCGCTGACCTATGGTGGTCTGCGCGCGCTCGTTGCGCGCACTGTCGCCGACTTGAACGGACTGGGTATCGGGCGCAATGACCGCGTCGCGATTGTCCTGCCCAACGGACCGGAAATGGCGACGGCGTTCGTTGCAGTCGCGGCCGGGGCGACGACGGCGCCACTCAACCCGGCCTATCGCTCGGAGGAGTTTCGCTTCTACCTAGAAGACCTGAACGCGCGGGCTTTGTTCGTGGAGGCCGGCAGCGATTCGCCCGCCATCGAGGTAGCGCGCGAGATGGGGGTGCCTGTGCTGGAACTGGCGCACACTGAGGAAGATCCGGCGGGTGCGTTCGAAATCTCGGGCGATGCCGGCGGCGGCTCGGCACAGGCGCCGGGCATGGCGGCGGCCGACGATGTCGCGCTGGTGCTGCACACCTCGGGCACCACGTCGCGGCCGAAGATCGTGCCGCTCAGCCAGACCAATATCTGCGCGTCCGCGAGCCATATCGGCGCGACGCTGGCGCTGACCCCGGCCGACCGCTGCGTCAACATCATGCCGCTGTTTCATATCCACGGGCTGATCGCGGCCGTGCTGTCGAGCCTCGCGGCGGGCGGCAGTATCTACTGCACGCCCGGGTTCGACGCGCTGCGCGTGTTCCGCTGGTTCGAGGACGCCGCGCCGAGCTGGTACACGGCGGTGCCGACGATGCACCAGGCGATCGTCGCGCGGGCAAGTCGCAATGCCGATACGCTTGCGGCGATGGACCTGCGGTTCATCCGTTCGTCGTCCTCCTCGTTGCCGCCGCAGGTGATGGCGTCGCTGGAGGAAACCTTCGGATGCCCGGTGATCGAATCCTACGGCATGACGGAGGCGGCGCATCAGATGGCGTCGAACCCGCTGCCGCCGGCCGCCCGCAAGCCTGGTTCGGTAGGCATCGCCGCCGGACCGGAAGTTGCGATCATGGACGAGGACGGCAACATCCTGGTCCAGGGGGAGACGGGTGAGATCGTGATTCGCGGGCCGAACGTCACGGCGGGCTACGAGGCCAACGACAAGGCCAACGCGGAGGCGTTTGTGGACGGCTGGTTCCGCACCGGTGACCAGGGACAGTTCGACGACGAGGGGTATCTGAGCCTGACCGGACGGTTGAAGGAGATCATCAACCGCGGCGGCGAGAAGATCAGCCCGCGCGAGGTGGACGAGATCCTGCTCGATCATCCGGCCATCGATCAGGCAGTCACCTTCGCCTATCCCCATGACAAGCTGGGCGAGGAGGTCGGCGCCGCGATCGTTCTGAAGGAGGGGGCGGAAGCCGACGAGGCGTCGGTCCGGGAGTTCGCGGCCGGACATCTCGCCGACTTCAAGGTGCCGCGCAAGGTGATCTTCCTCGAGGAGATTCCGAAGGGCGCGACCGGCAAGCTCCAGCGTATCGGCTTGCACGAGAAACTCGGACTCTAGGGTGCGGTCATGAAGGTCTGCATCTACGGCGCTGGGGCCATCGGCGGCTACATGGCCGTTGAGCTGGCGGCGGCGGGCAACGCCGAGGTCACATGCATCGCGCGCGGTCCGCATCTCGCTGCGATGCGCGAGAACGGCCTGCGGCTTGTCCGCGAGGGCGAGGACGACAAGCTGGTCCGCGTGAACGCGACCGACGATCCGGCCGAGGCGGGTCCGCAGGACGTCGTGATCGTCACCCTGAAGGCGCACTCCGCCGCGGCGGTCGCCGACCGGATGGCGCCGCTGTTCGGGCCGGAGACGTCGGTCGTGACGGCGCAGAACGGTGTGCCCTGGTGGTACTTCTACAAACTCGGCGGTCCCCACGACGACACGCGCGTGGCGTCCGTCGATCCGGGGAACCGGCAGTGGGACCTGATCGGCCCTGAGCGCGCGATCGGCTGTATCGTCTACCCGGCGGCCGAGATCGCCGAGCCGGGCGTCATCCGGCACGAGTATGGCAACCGCTTTACCATCGGCGAGCCTTCGGGCGAGAAGACCGAGCGGGTGCAGGCGCTGGCGGCGCTGCTTTCCGACGCCGGGTTCCGGGTGCCCGTGCGCCCGCGCATCCGCGATGAAATGTGGGTCAAGCTCTGGGGCAACGTGTCCCTGAACCCGATCTCGGCGCTGACCGGCGGGACGCTGGTCGAGATGATCGACGATCTGGATGTCTGCGCAGTGATCCGGGCGGTGATGGTCGAGGCGCAGGCCGTGGGCGAGGCGCTCGGCGTGCGGTTTGCCATCGACGTGGACAAGCGGATCGCCGGCGCCCGCGACGTGGGCGAACACAAGACCTCGATGCTCCAAGACCTGGAGCTTGGCCGGCCGATGGAGATCGACGCCCTCGTGGCGTCGGTGCAGGAGCTTGGCCGGATCGTCGGGGTGCCCACCCCGTCCATCGACACCGTGCTTGGGCTCGTGCGTCAGCGCGCCCGGCTAGCCGGCTGCTACGACGGCTGACCGTCGCGGTCCCGCGCACGGTCCAGCCGGCTGGCCAGCGGTGCGGCCATCGCCATGAAGACCAGGATTGCGCAGAGTGCCGCGAAGCTGTTGCGGATGCCGGCCTCGCGGATAATCGGCTGGGCGATGAAGGGCAGCGCGAACTGGCCCGCATAGATCGCCGTCGTCAGCGCGCCGAGCACCCGTCCGCGAATCGCGGGATCGGTGAGGCCGAGGAGCCAGGTGCTGGTGTTGGCGAACATCTGGCTCATGCCGATGCCGAAGCAGGAAAGCGCGATCGTCACCAGCAGCAGGTCGTCCGCGACGGTGAGCAGGCCGTATCCCGCCGCCAGCCCGCCGGCGACGAGCGCATAGATCCAGGCGTTCGACAGACGCTTTCGCAAATAAGGGTAGAGCGGTCCGGCGGTGGCCATCAGCAGGAGCGGCCAGGCAATCGCGTAGCCCGCGATGCTGGCCTGTTCCACGCCGATATCAACCAGCAGGAATGGCAGGTTTAGCGGCATCTGCAGGAAGGCACCGCCGGTGACTGCGACCATCGCGTAGATGGCGATCAGCGCCAACCACGGCGTGGGCTTCCGTGGCGCGGCGGCGCCGGGCGCCGAATCCTGAGCGTCCGCGGACGTCGTCCGGACGGGCTCGTTCACGGTGGCCAGTAGGCTCGGCAGAAACACGAGCGCGGACAGGTAAAGCAGAAAGGGCGCGCGCCAGTGGATATCGGCCGCCAGCCCACCGGCGAGCACGAAGATGACACCGCCGCTGGCCGTCGCGGTCGCGTAGATCGCGATGGCGCGCCGGCGTCGCGGGATGTCGTCGTAATAGTCCGCCAGCAGCGCCGGCGGGAGGGTGAAGAGGATGCCCATGCCAAGGCCGAGGGCGGCACGCGACGCGAGGATCGCCGTCAGGTCGTCGAGCAGCCAGGGCAGGGCGCCGGCGACCGTGTAGAGCAGGATGCCGAACAGCAGGATGGGCCGCCGGCCGATCCTGTCGGCGAGGGCGCCGACGATGGGACCGGACAGCGCCAGCAGCAGCGTCGGAATCGAGACGACCAGCCGGGCGCGCAGGTCGATGTCGGGCGTGTCCGCAAAATGGGCGCTGAGCTCGGGCAGGGACGGCGCGACGGCAGCGATGGACATGGCAGACAGGCCGCCGCAGGCGAACAGGGTGATGTCCCGGACGTGCCGGCGCAGGGGGCTGATGGTCTGAGTCAATACGGTTCGGGGTCTGGGTGGAACGCGGCTAGAGGCGGGCGAAGGCGGCTTCGACGATCGATTCCGTGCGCACGCCCACGGCAAAGCCCTCGCTGTGCAGGTTCGATACGAAGCACAGCGCGAGGTTCCGGTCCGGGTCGGCGATCGCGCGCGCACCGCCGGAGCCGAGATGGCCGAACGCGTTCTCGTTGGGGCCCATGATGGTTGCGCCGGGAGGATTCTTGGCGTAGCCCATGGCGTAGCGCATCGGGCGTCCGGTCATGCCGTCGGCCTCTTCTGTCCACTGGGTCACGGTCGCGCGCGCGACCGCCTCGGGCGAGAGAATACGGGTGTCGTCGATAATCCCGCCGCCGGCGAGCATGGCGTAGATGCGCGCCATCGCGCGGGCCTCGCCGAACCCGCCGAAGGAGGGAATCCCGGCGGTGCGGAACTGTTTGCTGTTCTGCACTTCGGTATTCATCGGCTTCGGGTTGGGTCGCCAGGCACGTGAGAGAGGCGATTCGCCCGCCGCCGCCTGTGCCGCCATGGCGCTGCCGGCGGGGTTGGGCTGAAGGTCCGCGACCCGGCCGAGATCCTCCGGGCGCACCCCGATCCGGTAGTCGGCGCCCAGCGGCGCGAAGATATTCTCTTGCACGAATTCGCGGATCGGCGTCCCGCTGACCCGCCGGACGACCTCACCCGCGAGGAACCCGATATTGACCGTGTTGTAGGCCCCTTTGCTGCCGGCCGGCCAGGCCGGTTCCTGAACCTCCAGCGCGGCGATCATGCGGTCGTAGTCGTAAACATCGCCCGCCTCGGTCGCGTCCGCGAAGCAGATCCCGCAATTGTGGGACACGATGTGACGGACGAGGACATTCTCCTTGCTGGCCTGCGCGAATTCCGGCCAGTAAGCCGCGACCGGCGCTTCCAGGTCGATCTGGCCTCGGTCGGCCAGGATGTGGACGGCCGTCGCGCAGATGGACTTGGCGATCGAGTACATAATGCACAGCGTGTCGGCCTGCCAGCGCTTGCTGCGCGCGCCGTCCATGTGGCCGGCCCAGATGTCCACGACCTTCTCGCCCTCGTGATAGATCGCCACGGCGCTGCCGATTTCGCCATGCTCGGAGAAGTTCCGGGCGAGTGCGTCGCGGACGTGGACGAAGCGCGGATCGCAGTCGCCGTGGATCTCGATGTTGCCAGAGTTCGCCATCCGCTCAGCGGGTGCAGAAGGGCTGGAGCGTGACGGCGAGGTCGAGCAGGGCCTCGTCACCCCCGGCCCAGCCGATGAAGGAGAGCCCGGCGGGACACCCCTCGACCTCGGCCGCGGGCACGGTCACCTGGGGCAGGCCCGAATGTCCCGAGATGCAGGTGAGCGCCATGGTGTTCGACCGAAAGAACTCCAGGTCCTCGGCGCTGGCGTCGAGCAGCGGTGCGATCACCGGCGCGGTCGGAAGGCAAAGCACGGTCCCCGTCGTGGCGAGTTCGGACAACCGCCCGCGTACCCGGTCGCGGACCTGGTTGGCGGCAGCGATTTCCGCGTCGGTGATGGCCGCGGCCATGGCGAAGCGTTCGCGGATGCCGGGGCCGAGATTGGCGTTGTGTTCGGTGGCCCAGGGGACGTTGGTCTCACGGACTTCGCCGGCCTGAAGGATTCGGAAGGCGTCCCACCAGTCATCGAGGCTGCCGTCTTCCGCCACGTTGGCATGTTCGCTCGCGGGCAGGACATTGGCGGCGGCGGCCAGGACGGTCTCGAGTGCCGCACGGACCTCCGGAGCGGCGCGGTCAAAGGCGTCGTCGAGGACGAGGATGCGAGAGACATTGCCCGGCACACCGGCGCCGTCGAGCAGCACCGGGCCGATGTCGCGGAAGAGCACCGCGTCGTTCGCGAACCAGCCTGCCGTATCGAAGGACGGCGCCATCGGGTGGGCGTTGGACAGGTCGACCCGGCCGTGGGTCGGGCGCAGGCCATAGAGGCCACAGAAGGAGGCGGGTATGCGGACCGAGCCGCCGGTGTCCGATCCGAGGGTGAAATCACACATCTCCGCCGTGAGTGCCGCGGCCGAGCCGGAGGAGGAGCCCCCGGGCATCCGGCCGGCTGCGCGCAGGTTCTTCGGCGCGCCGTAATGGGCGTTGTCGCCGGACAGGCTGTAGAAGAACTCGTCGCAGACGGTGATGCCGACGATGTGCGCGCCCGCATCCAGCAACTGCTGGACCGCGCCCGAGGTGGCGGTCTTCGGTTCGACCCAGTCGTAATAGTCGGGGCTGCCGTTCGAAAGTTTCCGCCCGGCGATATGGTAGAGGTCCTTCACCGCGAAGGTTCGGCTCGCGAGCGGGCCGTCCGCCGCGCCCATGATGGGCTCCGTGATGGTGTGCGGGACGAACGCGCCGACCGGGTCGGCGGGAATCTTCACATCAGCCATGTGTGCTCAGCCCTTCTTCTTCTTGCCGCCGGATTTCTTCTTCCGGGGTTTCTGCGCCGGCTGCGCGGCGTTGAACCAGTCGAGGATCTGCTCGCCGTCCCAGCACACGACCCCCGGCTGGGCGAGGATGTGCTCGAAGGTCTCCCGGACATAACGGATGCGGTGGGGCGAGCCCGACAGGTAGGGATGCATGGCGACGGCCATGATCCGCATCTGGTCGTGGCTCTCGGCATAGACCGTGTCGAAATAGTCGAGCGAGCGGTTCTTGAACTCGGCTGAGGTGTGGTGCTGGATCGCCATCATCACGATGTCGTGCAGTTCGTAGTTATACGGCAACGCCACCATCGGATTGCCGCCCGTGGTCTTGAGCCGCACCGGCTGGTCGTCGAGCACCCAGTCCCCGATATACTCGACCCCGGCGTCGGCCAGGTGGTCGATCGTCTGGTAGGTCTGGGTCAGGCCCGGGCCGAACCAGCCGCGCGGGCGGGTGCCGCAGAAGTCGCCAATGATCTTGAGCGACTTGTCGATCACCGCGCGCTCGTCGCGCAGCTTGTGCATCGGCACCTGTTCGTAGGAATGGGCGTTGAACTCCCAACCTGCCTCGAGCACGGCCTCGGCAGCGCGTGGATACTCCTCGATGGTACGTGCGTTGAGGGTCACCGTGGGGCGCACGCCCAGATCCTCGAGCATCGACTTGATTCGCCAGAAGCCGACCCGCATGCCGTACTCGTGCCAACTCCAGTTCGGATGATCGGGAATCATCGGCACGCCTTGGGGCGGCGGGATGACCATGCGGGCCATGGCCCGTACGATGTCCCAGACTTCAAGCGCCAGGATCGGCCAAAGTACCATCCGCGTCCCGTCCGGCAGGACGAGCGGCTTACGGTCGGTGATTGCGGAGAAGGGCAGGCGATCGCCCGGTTTCATGCCGTTCATTTGTTCCTCCTCGTCGCGGCTGTTTCCGAATCGCGCCGCGCGCTCTTGGTTTCGAGTGACTATACTGCGCGCCGAAGTGTGACAACAGGCGCGCCGGGCGAACCGGCGCCGGAGTGGGAGGTTATGAAAGACACCGCCGAACATGCGGACGTGGTGCTGGTCGAGCGCGATGGCGATATTGCCACCGTCGTGCTCAACCGGCCGGAAAAGCTCAACGCGCTCAACAAGGCGATGTGGACGCGGGTTGCCGAGGTGATGCGCGAACTGGGTGCTGACGACAGCATTCGCTGTGTCGTCCTGCGGGGCGCGGGCGACAAGGCCATGGGCCCGGGTGCCGATATCTCGGAGTTTGCCACGGAGCGCGCGAATTCCGAACAGGCCGAGGCCTATGGCGGGCTGATGCACGATGCCATGCACGCCATCCGCGACTGCCCGCACCCGGTGATCGCGCTGATCAAGGGCCTGTGCGTGGGCGGCGCGCTCGAGATCGCGCTGATGTGCGACATGCGCATCTGCGGCGAGGGTTCACGCTTCGGGGTGCCGATCAACCGGCTGGGGCTGGTGATGGCGTATCCAGAGGTGGAGGCGCTGGTCGGGCTAGTTGGCCGCTCGGTCGCGCTCGAGATTCTCTACGAGGCCCGCGTGTTCGGCGCGGCCGAGGCGAAGGACAAGGGGCTGGTCAACCGGGTCGTCGCCGACGACGCTGTGGAGGACGAGGCCTACGCGACCGCGCGGCGGGTTGCGGACGGGGCGCCGCTGGTCAACCGCTGGCACAAGAAATTCGTGGACCGGGTGCTGGCCGGTGGGCCGCCGCTCACCGAGGCCGAGGCGAAGGAGGGCTTCGCCTGTTTCGACACGGAAGATTTCAATACCGGCTACACGGCCTTCCTGGCCAAGGAGAAGCCGGCGTTCAGGGGGAAGTAGAATGACGGACAAGAAAACGGGCATGCTGCATGGCCTGAAGGTCATCGAGATGAGCCACATCATGGCGGCGCCGACCTGCGGCCAGGTGCTGGCCGACATGGGGGCCGACGTGGTCAAGGTCGAGCGGGTGCCCGGTGGCGACGACACGCGGCGATTCGGCGAGGGGCCCCAGGGCGATTCCGCCGCCTTCGCGATGATGAACCGCAACAAGCGCGGCTTTGCGGTGAACACAAAGAGCAACGAGGGACGCGCGGCGCTGAAGCGCATTATCGCCCAGGCCGATGTCTTCATCGAAAACTACCGCAAGGGGGCGATGGAGCATTTCGGCATCGGCTGGGAGGAAATGCATGCGCTCAATCCGCGGCTAATTTACTGCTCGGTGTCGGGCTTCGGGCGGACCGGCCCCTATGCCGAGCGCGGCGGGTTCGACCTGATCACCCAGGCCATGTCGGGGATCATGAGTATCACCGGCGAGGCGCCCGGAAGGCCGCCGGTGAAGGTTGGCGCGCCGATCACCGACATCACGGCGGGCATCCTGTCGGCGGTCGGGATTCTCGGCGCGGTCGCCCATCGTTACGAGACTGACGAGGGGCAGCATGTGGACTCGTCCCTCTACGAGGCCGGGATCCTGCATACCTTCTGGCAGACCGCGATCTATCAGGCGAGCGGCGAGATATCCCAGCCCATGGGTTCGGCCCATCCGCTGTCGGCGCCTTACCAGGCCTTCCCGACCAAGGACACCTCGCTGGTGGTCGGCGCGGCGAACCAGAACACCTGGCTGAAATTCGTCGAAGCGATCGACGCCGGCGAGCTCGCCGAGGACCCGCGCTTTGAGACCTCGAACAAGCGCATGGAGAATCTCGACGCACTGGTCGAGACCCTGACCGAGATTCTGAGCCACCGCACCACGGGCGAATGGCTGGAGCGGCTCGAGGCGGCGGGCGTGCCCGCCGGCCCAGTCTACGACGTTAAGGAGATGAGCGAGGATCCGCACACCATCGCCCGCGGCATGATCGAGCGGGTGCCAGCCGCGACCGGCGGCGACCATGGCGTGATCGCGCATCCGGTGAAGTATTCCGCGACACCGGCCTCGATCCGGCGTGGCGCGCCGCTTGTCGGCGAGCACAGCCGCGAGGTTTTGGCGGAGTACGGGTTCGCGGGCGACGAGATCGACGAGCTGATCGCGTCGGGCGCGATCCACGAGCCCTTGGCCGCGGCGAAGGCCGCCGAATAGGCGCCGGAAACCAGGCCTATAGGTGGCGCGTCAGGAACGCCCAGGCGGGCGATGCGGGGTCTTCGAGACCGGCGAAGACCTCGAAGTGGTTGGCGTCCGGAACCTCGATCAGTTCGGTCTCAGTCTGCGCCGTGAGCGCGCCATGGAAGGTCATGGCCTGGCGCTTGAATTCGTCGCTCTCGTTGCTGCCGTAGACCACGAGGTGTGGCGGTAGCTGGCGATCGAGGGTGAGCAGCGGCGACAGCTCGACCGTTTCCTCATCGCCAAGCTGCATGTATTCGCGCCAGTAGCTCAGCATCAGGGGCCGCAGGTCGTAGTTGCCGCTGACGGTCATGCCGCAGACGATGCCGTCGAGGTCGTCCTCGTTGGCGAGGCGTACGATCGCGGCGGCCGCGAGGTGCGCGCCGGAGGAGTGACGCGCGACGCACAGCCGCGTGGGGTCGATCCCGTACTCCCCGGCGTTCGCGCGCACATGGCGGATGAGGGTAAGGACATGCTCCACCATGTCCGGCAGGCGGACTCGGGGAATCATCGGGAAGGTAGCGGCGACAAAGCTCACATTGTTCTCGATCGCGGCCCCGGCCCAGGCGGAGGATGCGGCGGTACCGCCGCGCTGCCACAGGCCGCCATGGATGAAGACGATCGCCGGTTTCGGGTCCGCGCCGGCGCGATAGAGATCGAGCCGGTTGTCGGGGTCGTCGCCGTAGCGCTGGTCGCGGGCGTCGGCGTTGTGGTTCGCGAAGTCCGCCGAACGCGCCTAGAGGTCCTGCTGGGTCTCCCGGTCATGGTCGGTCACCAGGTTGGTGTACTGGAGATCGAGTTCCTCTTGCGTGTAGTCGCGGAAGACCTTGTCGGACATGGGTTCGCCGTCATGTGATCGGTTGAGACATTGACGGACCGTCCCGCCGGGGACAGGCTGTCGGGAACTTCGGAGGATAGCATCATGCCGGATGGCGATATCAAGACGGTCGAGGAACTGGTCGAGCATTACGGCGCCCCCCAGAACTATATCGGCCACAAGGAAAAGCCCGCGCTCAGCGAGCACTGCAAGGCCTTCATCGCGCTGTCGCCCTTCTGCGTGCTGTCCACCTCGGCCGCGGGCGACGGTCCCGCCGACTGCAGCCCGCGCGGCGACGCGCCGGGCTTCGTGCATGTGATCGACGACACGACCATCGCCATTCCCGACCGGCCGGGGAACCGACGGACCGACACATTCCATAACATTCTCGAGAACCCCGAGGTCGCGGTGATGTTCATGGTGCCGGGCCTGAACGAGGTGTTGCGGCTGAACGGCCGCGCCCGGCTGACGACCGATGAAAAGCTGCTGGCGAAGATGGTCGCCAACGGCAAGACGCCGCTCGCAGCCCTCGTGATCGACATCCGTTATGTCTATTTCCACTGCGGCAAGGCGATCATCCGCGGGGATTTGTGGAACGCCGAAAAGCAGACCGACCGCAAGGACTTCCCCTCGCTCGGGACGATCAACGCCGACTGGTACGGGGACGAGTTCGGCGCGAAGGCTGACGAGATCGACGCGCGGCTCGAGGACGAGTACGCGAACAAGCTCTACTAGACGCCGCGCGGCGGCTAGTCTTCCAGACCTGCGTTAAAGCTGTAGCCGAGCTTCTCGATCTCGGTCATCACCTCGTCGCCGAACTTCTCGCGCAGTTCCGTGCCGACACTCGGCGCGTATTCGACGTCGCGCAGCGGGCCCTGCAGGGTGACGTGGAGATAGCCCGTGTCGTTGCTGATGTTCTCGAACCGGCGCATGACGCCCGGCGGCACGGCGATGGTGTCGAACAGTCCGAGCTCGGTCGAATGCTCGCCTTGGTCGCCCCACTCGATCCGGAACCGGCCCTGCAGGCAGGTGAAGGTCTCGGTGGTGTGGGCGTGGGAGTGGAGCCCCGGGCCGTTGCCGGCCTCGCACTCGGCGATCACGACCGCGAACCCCTCGGGCCCCGGGATCACCCCGTTGCCCCAGGGCGTATCGACGCTTGTCGAGGCGATGACGGTGCGGGTCGCGCGCGCGGTCATCATCTCGCGGGCCTCGGTCGGGATCTTCCCGGCCGTCCGGTCCTTGTTCGCGGGCAGCTCGTCGAAGCGCGCGATGTAGCGCTCCATCTCTTCAGGGCTCGGGGTCTTGGTGCGCATGGGCTTCGGTCCTGTAGAATGCGGCAGGCGTCGATTGACGCACGACGCGGCGATCCAAATCAACAGGAAGAGAGAAAATGAGCGGCGAGGATGCGGAATTCTATGCGGACGGGGTGCGGCTCGCGGGCACGTTCACGCGCGCCGAGGGCGGTGGAGATACGGCGCCCGCCATCATCTGCGTGCATGGCTATACGGGGCGCAAGGAGACCTACATGCCGCCCTTCGTGCGCGACCTGACGGGCGCGGGGTTCCACACGCTGGACTTCTACCATCGCGGCTTCGGCGACAGCGACGGCATTGCCAACCGGATCGACCCGGAGGAACAGGTGCGCGACATCCTGGCGGCGCGCATCTGGCTTGCGCAGCGCCCGGAGGTGGACGCCGACCGGATCGCGCTGATGGGGCTGAGCCATGGCGGCGGCGCGTCGATCAAGGCTGCCGCGGTCGATCCCGGGATCGCCGTGATCGCCACCGTGGGCGCGCCGGGCAACGGCGAGCGCTGGCAGCGTTCGAAGCGGACCGCGGCCGAGTGGGACGAACTGCAGGAGACGCTGGCCGAGGACCGGATCGCCCGGGCGCTGACCGGGGAATCCAAACGCCTGCCCTACCAGCAGGTCTCGCCGCCGGGCCCGGCGGAGCGCGACGCCTTCAAGACCATGTACCGGACCGAGGACGCCTATCCCGACGGCTATCCGCTGGAGAATGTCGAGCTGGCCTGCGGCTTCGCCGCCGAGGACTGGGTGGGGCGGATCGCGCCGCGGCCGATCCTGATCGTCCAGGGCGAGAAGGACACCATGGTGCGGCTGGAGGAGGGCGAGGCGCTTTTTGCCAACGCCGGGGAGCCGAAGGAGATGATGGTCATCCCCGACATCAACCATGCCGAGGTCTATGAGCCCCGAAACCCCGAGGTGTACGGGCGCGTGATCGCGCGGCTGCTGGAGTTCTACCGTGCGAACTTGGGTTAGGCGGTTGGCCTCGCCCTTCGAGACGCGCGCGTTGCGCGCTCCTCAGGGTGAGGGGTGGGGACGCGAGGTGTGCGCTCCTCCGGGTGAGGGGTGGAGACGCCCGCAACGCGTACATCAGGGTGAGGGGGGAGAACGCAGAGACAAGAACCAATCCCTCATGCTGAGGAGCCGCCGCAGGCGGCGTCTCCAAGCATGGGCGTGCCTGGCGTTGCTGATGTTCGCCGGTCTGCGCCCGGCAGCGGCGGATGAGGTCCCGGTCGACGTCGAGCTGGTGCTCGCCGTCGACGTGTCCGCCTCGATCGACGGCGGCGAGGTGAACCTCCAGCGGGTCGGCTATGTCCAGGCGCTGACCGATCCGCGGGTGATCAACGCCATGCTGTCGGGGCCCTTGGGCCGGGTTGCGGTGACCTATGTGGAATGGTCGGAGACCCAGCGCGTGACCGTCGGCTGGACGGTGATCGAAAAGGCGGCCGACGCGCTCGCCTTCGCTGCGGCGGTGAACGCCAACCCGATCCCTAAGGGCGGCCTGACCTCGATCACCGGTGCGCTCGACTTCACGTCGCTGCTGTTCGACGCCAACGGCATCGAGGGCACGCGCCACGTCATCGACCTGTCGGCGGACGGGCGGGACTCGCGCGGGATCGAGGAGGAGGTCGCGGCGGCGCGCGACCGGGCGCTCGCGAAGGGCATCGTCATCAACGGGCTGGTGATCAACCCGCAGCAGGAGCAGACCGAGGTCGAGGGCGTGAAATACGACCTCGACGGCTACTTCCACGAAGTCGTCATCGGCGGCCCCGGCGCCTTCACCGTGGTGACGGAATCGCCGGCGGATTTCCCGCGCGCGGTGGTCAACAAGCTGGTGCTCGAGATCGCCGCCCATGACGGCTTTCGGGCGACCGGCCAGATGTGATAGGGAAACCCGTCCCGCTGCCCGGCGGGCGTTTCCGGACGACCAAACGAACAAGAAATCCGCAAGTAGAGGGAATACCAGTGAACAGCGACATCCGAGATTGCATTGCGCCCGACCGCAACCCGCGCAAGCCGAACATCACGCTGCCCAAGGGCTCGATCGACACCCATGTGCATGTGTTCGAGGACAAGTACCCGCTGTCGCCGGGGCGCGGCTACAACCCGCCGGAATCGACGCTGGATGATCTCAAGCACCTGCACGCGATGCTTGGCATCGACCGTGTCGTGTTCACCCAGCCCTCGGTCTATGGCACCGACAACTCGGCCATTCTCGACGGCATGAACGCGCTCAACGCCGAGACCCCGAACCGGGCCCGCGGCGTATGCGCCATGACCATGGACTTCACCGATGCGCAGCTCCAGGAGCTCAACGACCAGGGCATCGTCGGCGTGCGCCTGAACATCGACAACAAGGGCGGGATGCCGCTCGAGCTCGACGACCTGCCAGAGCTGGAGGCGAAGATCCGCCCGTTCAACTGGCACATCGAGTGGCTGTTCCCGGGCAAGGATATCGTTTCGCTGATGCCCTATTTCGAGAAGCTGACGACGCCGATGTCGATCGGCCATTTCGCCTACCAGCCGGCGGCCGCGGGCATCGAGGCCGAGGGCTTCCAGGCGCTCCTCAAGCTGGTGCGCGACGGCAACACCTGGATCAAGATCTCCGGCGCCAACCGCGTGAGCGCGACCGACCTGCCGCCCTATGACGACTGCCAGCCGATGGCGCGCGCGCTGATCGAGGCGAACGAGGACCGCGTCATCTGGGGCACGGACTGGCCGCATCCGAACAAGTATGAGGTCAACCCGAACGACGCCGACCCGGTCGAGGCCTTCGGCCAGTGGGTGCCCGACGAGGACATGCGCCGGAAGATCATGGTGACCAACTCGGAAGCCTTCTACCGGTTCTAGCCTTCACAAGGGCGGTTTGCGCTCGGCCACTCTTCTCCTAGACTGTCTGTCCGCT
>JAYPRP010000037.1:23027-23752 GCA_038132575.1 Rhodospirillaceae bacterium | reverse complement strand
CGGCTGGAGGTTCGCTACGACACGGTCGGGATCGGCCCAGCCATGTCGGCCTTCGACGAGATGCTCACCCAGGCGTTTAACGAGCCGGCGTCGGGCATCACGGCGGAGAACATCCAGAGCCGCGCGCGCGGCCTCACCCTGATGGCGATCTCGAACACCACCGGCGCGATGCTGGTCACGACCGGCAACAAGTCCGAGATGTCCGTCGGCTACGCCACGATTTATGGCGACATGGCGGGCGGCTACTCGGTCATCAAGGATGTTTACAAGACCGACGTATTCAAACTCTGCCACTGGCGGAACGAACACTATCCCGAGGGCGTGCTCGGGCCGGCGGGCGACGTCATTCCCGAGCGCATGATCACGAAGCCGCCGTCCGCCGAACTGCGGCCCGATCAGAAGGACGAGGACTCGCTCCCGCCCTACGACACCCTCGACGCGATCCTGCACGGCCTGATCGAGGAGGATCTCGGCGGTGCGGAGCTTGAAGCCCGGGGCTTCGAGCCGGCGACCGTTCAGCGCATCTGGCGGCTGCTCGAGATCTCCGAATACAAGCGCCGCCAGGCCCCGCCGGGGGTGAAGCTCACCAGCCGTTCCTTTGGACGCGATCGGCGCTACCCCATCACCAATGCGTTCCGGGGAAAGGCTTAGGGCGGCAAGTCTTTGAATTGCTTTGCTTTCCTGTGCGGGTTATACAGCGCTCCGTGATGACCGCTTGTTCCCAA
>JAYPRP010000037.1:20892-23017 GCA_038132575.1 Rhodospirillaceae bacterium | reverse complement strand
TTGATAACTCCCCGCTCTCGGCGGCGGCCGGCGGCGGGCCCGCCCCCCCCCCACGCCGCAACCAGTCCCGGGAACCCATGATGACCCTTCATCTCCACAACTCATACACGCGCCAGAAGGAGCCGTTCGAGCCGATCGATCCGGCCAATGTGCGCATGTATGTGTGCGGGCCGACGGTCTATGACGACATCCATATCGGCAATGCCCGCCCGCTGGTCGTGTTCGACGTGCTTGCGCGCCTGCTGCGCCACGCATATGGCACGGACCAAGTCACCTACGTCCGCAACATCACCGACGTGGACGACAAGATCATCGACCGGGCAGCGGAGAACGGCGAGGCCATTGATGCACTGACGGCGCGGACGACCGAGAACTTCCACGCGGCAGCGGCCGCGGTAGGCTGTGCACCGCCGGACGTGGAGCCCCGCGCGACCGACCACATCCCCCAGATGATCGCGCTGATGGAGACGCTGATCGCGAGCGAGCACGCCTACGCCGCCGAAGGTCATGTCCTGTTCCATGTCCCCGCCATGGACGACTACGGCCAGCTCTCGGGTCGCAACCGCGACGAGATGATCGCCGGCGCACGGGTCGAGGTCGCGCCCTACAAGCGCGATCCGGCGGATTTCGTGCTCTGGAAGCCCTCGACGGACGCCCAGCCGGGCTGGGAAAGCCCCTGGGGCCGTGGCCGGCCGGGCTGGCATCTCGAGTGTTCGGCCATGAGCGAGGAACATCTCGGGCGCTCCTTCGACATCCACGGCGGCGGCGTGGACCTGGTGTTCCCGCACCATGAGAACGAGATCGCCCAGTCCCGCTGCGCCCATCCCGACGACGGCTTCGCACGCTACTGGGTGCACAACGGCTACCTGATGAGCGAGGGAGAGAAGATGTCGAAGTCGCTCGGCAACTTCTACACGGTCAGCGACCTGCTCGATGAGTTCCCCGGCGAGGCGCTGCGGCTCGCGATCCTGAAGACGCATTACCGCCAGCCGCTGGACTTCACGAAGGACGGTGTCCGCGAGGCGCGCCAGGAACTCAACCGCTTCTACCGCGCGCTCGGTTTGCGTGCCGATGCGCTCGAAGACGGCGAGGGTCCGCCCGACGCGTCCTATGTCATTCCCGCCGACGTCGTGTCGGCCTTGCAGGACGACCTCAATACGCCGTTGGCGCTTGCCGGCATCCATGCGGCGGCAGACGCGGTCTTTGCGGCGGACACGCCGGAGCAGGTCTTGCGCACGACCGGCGCGCTCAAGGCCGCGGGACGCCTGCTTGGCCTGCTCCAGGCAGATCCCGGTGTCTGGTTCCAGGGCGACGGAGATGCGGCGATCGACGCACTGATTGCCGAACGCCTCGAAGCCCGGGCAGCGAAGGATTTCGAACGCGCGGACCAGATCCGCGACGATCTGGCGGCCCGGGGCATCGTCCTGGAGGACGGGGCCGGCGGCACCACCTGGCGGCGCGAGGGATAGGCGATGGCCGAACGCATCCACATCTTCGACACCACCCTGCGTGACGGCGCGCAGACCCGCGGCGTCGACTTCTCCGTTGACGACAAGCGGGCAATCGCGCGTGCGCTCGACGAGATCGGCATCGACTATGTTGAGGGCGGCTGGCCCGGCGCAAACCCGGTGGATGACGCATTCTTCGAGACCTCCCCGAGACTGAAGAATGCGCGGTTCACCGCGTTCGGCATGACCCGGCGGCCCGACCACAGCGCGGCGAACGATCCCGGCATCAATGGGCTCGTCTCGACCGCGGCGGATTCCATCTGCATGGTCGGCAAGACCTGGGACTTCCACGTCGATCTCGCGCTGGGCATCCCGCGCGAGGACAATGTCGCGATGATCGGCGAGAGCATTGCCTACGCCGCGACGCGCAAGGACGAGGTGCTGTTCGACGCCGAGCATTTCTTCGACGGCTACAAGGCGAACCCCGACTACGCAGTGGCCTGCATCACCTCCGCGCTGGAGGCCGGCGCGCGCTGGGTCGTGCTGTGCGACACCAACGGCGGCACGCTGCCCCACGAGGTCACGCGGATCGTGACCGAGGTGCTGGCGCACGTCCCCGGCGACCGGCTCGGCATCCACACCCATGACGACACCGGAAACGCCGTCGCCAACACGCT
>JAYPRP010000037.1:17531-20026 GCA_038132575.1 Rhodospirillaceae bacterium | reverse complement strand
ACATCATCGATGCGGCCTACGAGGCGCTCGATGATGCGATCGTTTTCAAGCTGCTGCAGGGCCGGTCCTGACCGGCGATCACACCGAATTGAAGCTCATGTCATGCGCGCGCCCGAGGCCGGCGCGCTATGTTGCCGCATATATTTACGGTCCGCTGTCCGGCCCGGGAGCCTCATCGATGATCGCCCTCTTGTTCATCTTCTCGCGAGTTCGACTGCTCGCGCTCCTGCTTGCAATGGCCGCGGTGACGTTTGCCGGGCCAGTCGCGTTCGCCTTCCACGCCTTCAACCCCGACGGCACAATCCACAAATAGCGCTTCCCCGGATGACGGGCGCGGTCGCCTCGCGTAGGTTGCGTCCCACCATGACGCAACTGTCCGGCATACTCAGCTTTCTCGTTTCGGGGCAAACATAGCCCCATGGCCGGCACCGATCGTACACAGACCCCGGTCCTCGGCGGGCCGCGCGTCGTCCTCATCGAGCCGCAGCTCAGTGAGAATGTCGGCGCGGTCGCGCGCGCGATGCTGAACTGTGGCCTGACGGACATGGCGCTCGTCAACCCGCGCGAGGGCTGGCCGAACGACAAGGCCACCTCCATGGCGTCAGGTGCGACCGAGGTGCTTGATCGCGCGCGTGCGTTCGCGACAGCCGAGGACGCGGTCAGCGATATCACCAATCTCTATGCCACCACGGCGCGGCCGCGCGAGATGACCGTGCGGGTGATGACCCCGCGCGAAGCGGCGGCCGACATGCGCGCGGCGACGGCGCGTGGCGAGGCCGTCGGTGTGCTGTTCGGCCCAGAACGCTCCGGGCTGACGAACGATCATATCGCGCTCGCCGACACCGTGATCACGGTGCCGCTGAACCCGGCGTATACCTCGCTCAACCTAGCCCAGGCCGTGCTGCTGGTCGCTTACGAGTGGTACACGGCCGGCGACGCGACGCCGTCCGACATGCTGGCCATGTCGGGCACCCGCATGGCCGAGAAACAGCAGCTGATGGAGCTATTCGAGCGGCTCGAGACCGAGCTCGATGCTGGCGGTTTCTTCCGCGCACCGGATCTGCGCCCGTCGGTCATGCGGAACCTCATGTCGATGCTCCAGCGTGCCCGCCTGACGGATCAGGAGGTCCGCACCTTCCATGGCATGATCAGCGCGCTCACGCGTAGTTGGCAGAACACTCAGAACGCCCGGCGCCGGCGCGGCGAGCTGGACGACTAGCGGTTTGCGATGGGCGGTCAGCTGGGGCGCGTCTCGCTGCGCAGCCCGATCGCGAAGTGGATCGCGAGCGTCCCGATGATCATAGCGCCACCGATGAGTGAAAGCGGCGACGGGGTCTGGGAGATGAACCACCAGGCCCAGATCGGGCCCAACACGGCCTCCAGCAGCATGATCAGGCTGACCTCGGGTGCCGGAAGGTGCCTCGGGCCCAGCATGATCATGAAGAACGAAATCGGCAGGATCACCAGCCCCAGCAGGCCCAGCCAGAGCGCGTCGAGGGCAACGATGGTCACTGTCGGCGCCACAACAAGCGCGACCGCGGCGACGATGTAGCCGCTCAACGCCATCGCAGGGCTCGGGTCGTCGACCTGTGCGTGGCTGAGGAAGACCAGCATGCCGGCCCAGGTGAGCGCCGTCGCGACGGCGGCCAGGTTGCCTGCGAGATCGCCCCGGCCGAGACCCTCGGCGAAGATCGCGCCCATGGCCCCGATGGCGATGAGAATCGCCAGGATCGTGCGTGCCGGCACGCGCTCACCGAGAAAGATTCGCGCGAATATCGCGGCGAAGAGGGGCGCGCCCGCGACGATGAAGAGCGTGTTCGCGACACTGGTGAGGGTGACCGCGGAGACCCAGCCGACCGATGAGCCCGCGAACAGGACTGCCACGATCAACTGCGGTCCGTGACGCAGGCGTGTGACGATATCCGAGATACGACCGCGATAACGGACGAGCAGGAAGGCCGTCATCGCGATCCCCAGCAGGAGGCCGCGCCAGAACAGCGCCGTACGGATGTCCGCGGCGACGAGCGAGGTGATGAGGCCGTCGGGCGACAGGATAACGACGCCGCCGGCGGTGATCGCTATCCCCTTGAGATGATTGTCGGATCGGGAACTGGACGTCATGAAACGCGACACCTGGGGAGCAAAAAAAGGGAGCATTTGGACGCGCCATACGCGTTTGACATCGCGCCCTCGATCCCTATAGTGCGCGCCATTCCCATGTATGTGGACCGGCAACGACCGGATCCCGTATCGCCTCAATTATAGCGCGGTGCTGATCGGGACAACAAAGACAACAACGGAAATTGAAACATGTCGAAGCGGCATTCCGCGAAGTACAAGATTGATCGCCGTCTGGGTGAGAATCTCTGGGGCCGGCCCAAGAGCCCCGTTAACCGCCGTGAACACGGCCCAGGCGAGCATGGCCGCCGCCGCAAGAAGCCGTCGGATTACGGCCTTCACCTGATCGCGAAGCAGAAGCTCCGTAAGTATTACGG
>JAYPRP010000037.1:0-16774 GCA_038132575.1 Rhodospirillaceae bacterium | reverse complement strand
GCCGGACCTAGGCGTTCACCGGACGTTTTCTGGGCGCGCGGATGGGTTTGGGCCCGCCCAGTTTCTTGTTGGTCTTGGTTGTCTTTGCCTTGGACTTCTTTAGCGGCATGATGCCCGTTTTGTTGAGCTCCGCACCCTTCTTGAAGCGGCGCTTCGACGCCGCGCTCTTGCCTGGGAAGGGCTCCATGTCATCGTCCCCAGTGGCGGCGAACTGGACCTCGATCTTGTTGCCGTCCGGGTCGAATACATTGACCTGGATCATGTTGATCTCGAGTAACGGCACCACATTGTAGGGCGCGTCGTGCTCGCGCATCTTGCTCTGAAACGCCTTCATGCTGCCTCCAGCGCGGAGCGCGAAATGTTCGACTTGTGCCTCGCCCGGCTTGATCTTCTTGACCGTCTCGACGAGATGAACGATCGCGTTGGTCCCGCAATAGTGCCATGCGCCCCCGAACGGAAAATTCGGGCGCTTGCCACGCTTCAGGCCGAGGACGTCCTCGTAGAATTCCGACATCGCATCGAGCTGCGCGGTGCGAATGTTGACATGGTCGAGCCAATACATAGCCATCGTGCGATCTCCGATTCTTGTCTGACAGCGTCGGCGTATATTGCGCCGGGGCCGGGGCAGATTCAACGCGTCGCGATACCAGCAGAGCGATCAGACGATACGCGTACGCCAGATTTCGACGGTGTAGATGATGAGCGCAAGCCAGATGAAGCCGAAGGTCAGCGCCTCGACGCCGGTGAAAGGTTCGTCGAAGACCCAGACCGCGATCAACAGGTTCCCAGAAGGTGCGATGTACTGCAGGAGGCCCATGGTCGCGAGCTTGATGCGTTTTGCGCCCGCCGCGTAAAGCAGCAAAGGCAGACCCGTGGCGATCCCGGCGAAGGCGAGCAGCGCGGCGAACTCGAGCCCCCGGGAACCGAACGCGCCCGAGCCCTCGAACTCGAACCAGGCGAGAATCCCAAATGCTACGGGAAACAGGAGCGCGGTCTCGATCAGCAGTCCGGAAGAGGCACTCACGGGCGCCGTCTTGCGGATCAGACCGTAGGTGGCGAACGTGAAGGCCAGCACGAGCGTGATCCAGGGCACCGTTCCGTACGCCACGACCTGGGTCAGCACGCCGGCCGACGCCAGTGCGACGGCGACCCATTGGAATGCTGAAAGACGCTCACGTAGGATGACAAAACCGAGCAGCACGCTGACCACCGGGTTCATGAAGTAGCCGATGCTGGCCGCCACGATGCGGTCCACCACCACGGCATGTATGAAGACCCACCAGTTGACGCCGATCAGCAGTGCCGTCACGAGCAGGATCGCGATCACGCGCCGGTTGGTGATGGTGCGCGCGACCGCCGGCCACTGGCGTCCGGCGGTCATCACGATCGTCATGAACACCAGCGACCAGACGAAGCGATGCGCGGTGATTTCCGCGGCGGGCAGGGGGCCCAGCGCCTTGAAGTAGAGCGGTGTCAGACCCCAGATCAGGAACCCGCTGACCCCGAAGGTCAGGCCTGCCGTCTCCTCCGGGGTGAAGCGCCGGCGTCCGGTCGTGTCAGCGGGTAGGGTCAGGGCCTGCTCCTTGCGCGCGCTACAGGCACGAAACGAAAACGGGCCGTGACAATCGCGGCCCGTTCACACTAGCGAAAGATCGGATATCAGGCAGCTTCGCGGGCAATGCCCTTTTCGTCGAACATCTGCTCGAGTTCACCGGTCTCGAACATCTCGCGGACGATATCGCAGCCGCCCACGAACTCGCCCTTCACATAGAGTTGCGGGACGGTCGGCCAGTTCGTGAATTCCTTGATGCCGTCGCGCATGGCCGGGTCCATGAGCACGTCCGCGCTGCCGAACTTGACCCCCATGTGGTTCAGGATCTGCACCACGGCGGCAGAGAAGCCGCACTGCGGGAACACCGGGGTCCCCTTCATGAAGAGCATCACCTCGTTCTGGTCAATGTCGGATTTGATCTGTTCGTGCACGGGATTGTCGGTCATGTCGGGCTCCGATCGAATTGATTAGCTGCCCTCGGGGACCGCAGTCTGCAGCGCGAGCGCGTGGAGCTCGCCGCCCATGCGGCCCTGGAGGGCGTCGTAAACCATCTGGTGTTGCTGGACCCGGGATCTGCCGGCAAAGGCTGACGAGACTACATGCGCCAGATAATGATCGCCGTCACCGCGGAGATCATCAATCCGGACGACCGCGTCGGGAAGTGCGTCCTTAATAAGGGTCTCGATCTCGCTGGCGGCCATGGGCATGAGGTTGTTCCCCGGGTTCTGTCGGTACCGCGCGGATCTCAGCCCCGGCGGGACGCCATAAACTCTGGCAACCACCGCGAATGCGTGTCGCGCAGCGCCGCGACGGATATAGGCTTCGCTCCAGGGAGTGTCAACGAACCCCCGCCAACATTCCCGATCCGTGAAATCGGCACGCCCGCGGCTTCAGCCGCCGCCACGAAACCCTCGGAATCCGGGCATGTTACGACATAACGTCCCTGATCCTCGCCAAAGGCCCAGGCGTGGACCGGAATCTCAGGTTTTCCCGTGATCTCCACGCCGTGGCCGCTCGCGATGGCCATTTCAGCGAGTGCGACAGCGAGCCCGCCATCGCTGACATCGTGGCAGCCCGAGATCCGACTGTCCCGGATCGCCCCGCGAATGAAATCGCCGTTCCGGCGCTCGATCTCTAGGTCCACCGGGGGCGGTGCGCCTTCCGCGCCGCCGGCGATGTCGCGCTGGTAGATCGAGCAACCGAGCCAACCTGTGGTCTCCCCGACAACGAACACCGCGTCACCCTCGGCGCCGAACCCGGCGCCGACCGCGCTGGTTACATCCTCGATCAGGCCGACGCAGCCGATCACGGGGGTCGGCAGAATCGCCTCGCCGTTGGTCTCGTTGTAGAGCGACACGTTGCCCGACACGACCGGGGCGTCGAGCGCGGTGCAGGCCGCGCCCATACCCTGCACGGCGCCTACGAGTTGTCCCATGATCTCCGAGCGCTCCGGGTTACCGAAATTGAGATTGTTGGTCACCGCCAGCGGAGTCGCGCCAACGGCGGTCACGTTGCGCCACGCCTCCGCAACCGCCTGCTTGCCGCCCTCGACGGGATTGGCGACGACGTAGCGCGGCGTACAGTCCGTGCTGATGGCGAGCGCCTTTCCGGTGCCATGGACCCGCACCAGCGCGGCGTCCCCGCCGGGGCGACCCACGGTGTCACCCATCACCATATGGTCATACTGCTCCCAGACCCAGCGGCGGGAGCAGAGATCTGGGCTGCCGATGAGAGTCAGCAGCGCATCCGCCATGTCGTCGGGTGCTGCGACATCGTCGGCCGCAATGACGGCCCGGGGTGGCGTCGCCGTCCAGGGGCGTTCATATTCTGGTGCGGCAGCGACGAGCGGCGGGACCGGGATGTCGGCCACCGTCTCGCCCTGCCATTCCAGCACCAGCCGTTGGCTGTCGTTGGTCTGGCCGATGACGGCCAGGTCGAGCTCCCACTTCTCGAAGATGGCGCGCGCCTCCTCCTCGCGGCCCGGCTTAAGGACCATGAGCATGCGCTCTTGGCTCTCCGACAGCATCATCTCGTAGGGCGTCATGGCTGTTTCGCGCTGGGGCACATAGTCGAGATTGAAGGTGATCCCGACCTCGCCCTTGTCGGCCATCTCCACCGACGAGGATGTCAGCCCCGCCGCGCCCATGTCCTGGATCGCGATGATCGCATCCGTCGCCATCAGCTCGAGGCACGCTTCCAGCAGCAGCTTCTCGGTGAACGGGTCGCCAACCTGCACCGTGGGCCGCTTCTCCTCGGAATCGTCGTCGAACTCCGCGGACGCCATGGTTGCGCCGTGGATGCCGTCGCGTCCGGTCTTGGCACCCACATAGACGACGGGCAGTCCGACGCCCGAGGCGGCGGAATAGAAAATCTTGTCGGTGCGCGCGAGGCCCACGGTCATCGCGTTGACGAGGATGTTACCGTTGTAGGCGGGGTCGAAGTTGACCTCGCCGCCGACGGTCGGCACGCCCATGCAGTTGCCGTAGCCGCCGATGCCAGAAATCACGCCGTCAACCAGGTGACGGGTCTTCGGGTGGTCCGGCGAACCGAAGCGCAACGCGTTCATGTTCGCGACCGGCCGCGCACCCATGGTGAACACGTCGCGCATGATGCCGCCGACCCCGGTTGCGGCACCCTGGTAGGGCTCGATGAAGCTCGGATGGTTGTGGCTTTCGATCTTGAAGATCGCGGCGAGCCCGTCGCCGATATCGACCACGCCCGCATTCTCGCCAGGGCCTTGGATGACCTGTGGCCCCTCGATCGGCAGGGTCTTGAGCCAGAACTTCGAGGACTTGTAGGAGCAATGCTCCGACCACATTACCGAGAAGATGCCGAGTTCCGTGATGTTCGGTGCGCGGCCGAGAATGTCGAGAATTGTATCATATTCCGAATCCGAGAGACCCATCAGGTCGTCGGGGCGTTCCGCCGTGTTGCTCATGCCGTGATCGCCTCCGCCAGGCCCGTGAAAAACGGCGCACCGTCGGTGCCGCCGAGCAGTGGATCGGCGAGCCGCTCGGGATGAGGCATCATGCCGAGCACGTTGCCGGCCGCGTTCAGGACTCCTGCGATGTTTAGGGCGGAGCCGTTGGGGTTGGCCGCATCGGTCACATCACCGCCCGGCGTGCAGTAGCGGAAGGCTACGCGTCCGTTACCCTCCAGTGCGGCGAGAGTTTCGGAATCGGCATAGTAGTTTCCGTCGTGGTGGGCGACCGACAAGCGGATCACAGCGCCAGCTTCGTAACCGCGGGTAAAGGCCGTGTCGTTGCGCTCGACGCGTAGGTCTACGTCCCGACAGATGAATTTGAGGTTCGCATTGCGCATCAGGACGCCGGGCAGGAGCCCGCATTCGGTTAGGACCTGGAACCCGTTGCAGATGCCGAGCACCGGCGTGCCGCGGTTCGCGTAGGCTACAACCTCGCGCATAATCGGGCTGTTCGCCGCCATGGCGCCCGAGCGCAGGTAGTCGCCATAGGAAAAGCCGCCCGGAACCGCGATCAGGTCCACCTTCGGGAGGCTGCTGTCGCCGTGCCAGACCATCTGTGGCGCGAGGCCGAGTGCGGCCTCGAGCGCGACGGCCATGTCGCGGTCACAGTTGGACCCGGGGAAGACGATGACGGCGGCTGATGACATGGGCGAACTCCGTCTTCAGCTATAGGGATTACGGTGCGAGTCGCAATCGGGGCTGGGGAAAACCCGTATGGTTGCGGTTCTAGGCTTCATAGCCGAACGCCTTGATACAAGGCTGGAGCAGCGGCATGATCGACTCGAACTATTTCGCGTAGCCCGCCTCGGCCTCGTCCAGTCCGCCCGCGCGGTGAAAGTTGAAAGCGTGGGAGGCCGCTGTGTGGTACTCCGCCTCGTTCACGAGTCGCCGATCTCGACGCTGTAGTTCTCGATCACGGTGTTCGCGAGCAGCTTTTCGCACATTTCGGCGACCCTGGCCTTCGCCGCCCCGGCATCGCCGTCGGCGAGTTCAAGCTCGATATACTTGCCCTGCCGAACGTCTTCGACGTCGTCGAAGCCGAGCCCTTCGAGCGCGTTGTGAATCGCCTTGCCCTGGGGGTCTAGGACGCCGTTCTTAAGAGTGATGTGGACGCGTATTTTCAAACGAACCGCCAACGGACTGTATTACTGGATGGTCGAGGGACCCTTGATATCCTGTTGTCCGGATTCGGGGGTTATGCCAAGTCGGCGCGCGACCTCCTGGTAGGCCTCCGCGACGCCGCCCATGTCGCGGCGGAACCGGTCCTTGTCCATCTTCTCGTTGGTCTCGACGTCCCACAGCCGGCAGCCGTCGGGCGTGATCTCGTCGGCGAGCACGATCCGCATCTGGTCGTTTTCGTCGTAAAGCCTGCCGAACTCCAGCTTGAAGTCGATGAGACGCAGCCCGATCCCGAGAAACAGGCCCGAGAGGAAGTCGTTGATCCGAAGGCTCAGGGACAGCATGTCGTCGATCTCCGGCGGCGCAGCCCAGCCGAAGGCGGTGATGTGTTCCTCGGAGATCAGCGGATCGCCCAGTTCGTCGTTCTTGTAATAATACTCGACGATCGAACGCGGCAGCGGTGTGCCTTCCTCGATGTTGAACCTCTTGCAGATCGACCCCGCCGCGACGTTGCGCACGACCACCTCGACCGGGACGATCTCGACTTCCTTGACTAATTGCTCGCGCATGTTGAGGCGGCGCACGAAATGGGTCGGGATCCCAGCTTCGGCGAGGCGCATCATCAGATATTCGGAGATCCGGTTATTTAGGACACCCTTGCCGGTGATGACGCCCTTCTTCTCATTGTTGAAGGCGGTCGCATCGTCCTTGAAATACTGGACGAGCGTACCGGGCTCTGGGCCCTCGAAAAGAACCTTGGCCTTGCCCTCGTAGATTTTTCTGCGCCGTGTCATGGCCTTGAAATCCGCAGTTGTGGCGCGCGCCGATGAGGTTTTTTGCGCCCGCGAGATATAGCAAGCGCGAGGGGTGCGAACAATCGCATCGCATTCGGGCGCGGTGGATAGTTCGCGGACACCGCGGAGCTAGTAATCCGCGCGGCTGCCGGAGATATCGAACACGAACCCGCTTGTCGCCGAGCAGTCCTCCGATGCAGCCCAGACGGCCAGCGCCGCCACCTCGTCGGGCTCCACCAGGCGCCCGATCGGCATCGCGGATGCGATCTGGTCCCGATACGTTTCCGACAGGTCGTCGAAGAGTTCGGTGTTGGTGCCGCCCGGTGCGACGGCGTTCACGAGTACGCCGGACCCGGCGCATTCCTTCGCCAGGGTCTTGGTCAAACTGATCACCCCGGCCTTTGCTGCCGCATAAGGTGCGTTGTTGGGCGTGCCCATCTTCCCCGCGTTCGACGCCATGTTGACGATGCGTCCATAGCCGTTCGCCCGCATGTGAGGGACGATGGCGCGGCAGCAGAGAAACGTGCTGGAAAGGTTGAGACGGAGCATCCGCTCCCAGTTCTCGACCGGCTGCTCCCAGGTCATCGCCAACGTGCCGACGGCGCCGGCGTTGTTCACGAGGATATCGACGTTCCCGAATGCCTCGACGGCATCGGTGAGGCCTTGCGCGATCGCGCCGGTGTTCGTCACGTCGACGGCATCGCCACGCACGGAATCACCGGCGTTCAATTCACCGATCGTCTGCGCCGTCCGGTCCGTGTCGATGTCCCAGATGCTGATCCGTGCACCCGACAAGAGCGCGCGCGCGGCGATGGCACGGCCGATCCCCTTGGCGCCGCCGGTGACGATGGCATGGCGGTCGTTCAGGTCGATGCTGTTCATTGACGGCTCCCGTTCCGCGCCTACGGTCGCAGCACCAGCTTGCCCATCACGGTCCCGCTTTCGAGCAGTCGGTGCGCCTCAACGGCGTCCTCAAGATGCATTGTGGCATGAATGCGTGGCGAGATGTCGCCCGCCGCTAGCAACCCGATAACCTCTTCCATCCTGGCGCGGCGTATCTCCGGCTTGTCGTCGAAATAGTGAATGCTGAAGATCCGGAACGTCAGGTTCCGGGTGAAGTCCTGGGCCATCGGCGTGGAGATGTTCGAGTCGGGATGGCCGGCGAGAAATCCGAACTGCACGAGGGTTCCGGCGACTGCGAGCATGTCGAAGTTGCGGGCGAATTCGGGGCCTGCCACCGAATCGAAGATGCAATCGACGCCGTTTCCGTCCGTGAGTTCCGAAATACGATCGACGACTATTTTCGATTGCCGGTCAATGGCTGCGTCGGCGCCCATCTCGGCAACGTAGCGCGTCTTTTCGGGTCCGCCGGCGATCCCGAATACTGTCAAACCCCGGTGCCGGGCGAGTTGGACCAGCGCGCTGCCAATCCCGCCTGCCGCTGCGTGGACCAGGATCGTCTCGCCCGGCTCAAGCCGGACGGCATGGTTCAAAAGCATCCATGCGACGTGATAATTGCCCAGCGCGACGACCTGTTCTGCGACGGCGCTCTCGGGTATCGCAAACGGTGCCGCTTCCGGAACCGTGCGCGCCTCCACATAACTGCCGCCGCGCAGCGGCAACTCGCGCGAGGGCACGTAAACGCGGTCGCCCACCTTGAAGCGCGTGACCCCGTCACCAACCGCATCCACCGTGCCGGCCATGTCGCTACCCGGGATCATCGGCAGCGGCCAGGTCTTCACGTCGGTGCCGGTACGCACGAGGATGTCCGGCGCGCCCACGCCGATGGCCTCGGCGCGCACGCGGACCTCGCCCGGGCCGGGTTCGGGCTCCGGCGCGTCCTCGACCTTCAGGACCTCGGGGCCGCCATACGCGTGGAAACGGACGATCTTCATGCCGGGTCTCTCTTTGTGGGGTCGGGCAGGTCGCCCGTCAGGGCGTCAGCACAATCTTGCCAGTAACGCTTCCGGTTTCCAGCAGCCGGATCGCGTCGGCTGCCTCGTCTAGCGTCATGCGCGCATTGATTTGCGGGGCCGCGATACCCGCTGCCATCGCCGCGATCGCCTGCTCCATGGCGTGGCGGCGCAGTTCGGGCTGCTCATCATAGACGTGGATGCTGAACAGCCGCATGGCGAGGCTTTTGCCGAAGTTTGCGCGCATCGCATCATAGACATTCGGGTCCGGATGGCCGCCCAGATAGCCGAACAGCACGACGATGCCCATCGGTGCGAGCATCCCGAAATCCTTCTGGAACCCGGGGCCGCCCACGGAATCGTAGATCACGTCCACCCCCGTGCCACCCGTCAGTTCGTCGACGCGCGCGCCGATGTCTTCGCGCTTCCGGTCAACCACACCGTCCGCGCCCAGGTCGGTCACATAGCGGGCCTTCTCGGTGCCGCCGGCGATGCCGAACACCTTCAGCCCCATGCCCTTGCCGAGCTGGACCAGCGCATTTCCAACGCCGCCCGCCGCCGCGTGCACGAGGATCGATTGGTCGGCCCCGGGTGACGCGGCCCGGTTCAGCAGCAGCCATGCGAGCTGATAGTTGCCGAGCGTAACAGCCTGTTCTGCGGACACGTCGTCGGGCAGTGCGAAGGGGATATCTTCGGGGACGACGGCAGCCTCGACGTAGCCGCCGCCGCGCTCGGGCAGCTCGCGCGAGTTCACATAGACCCGGTCGCCCGTCGCGAAACGCGTCACGCCTTCGCCCACCGCATCAATGCTCCCGGCCATCTCGTTGCCCGGGATCACGGGCAGGGGCGGGCACCAGGGGTAGTTCCCATTCAGCATCAGTTTGTCGGGAACCCCCACTCCGATGGCTTCGGCGCGCACGCGAACTTCGCCGGGACCGGGCGCAAAATCGGGCACATCCTCGACGCGCAGCGCCTCGGGGCCGCCATGCTCGTGGAAACGGACGATCTTCATCGCGCGGCTAATCGTCGAGGCCTGCGTCGAACTTGAAGCCGATGTCCTTGAGCCGGTTGAGCGTGTCGGTGCCGAAGTCCTCCTCGACCTCGTCGGCGACCGACGGCGCGCAAGACTTCCTCCATTGTTGCAACTCCTCCGTGTCAGGTCCGGAAAACTAGATCATTACCTCGCCGCCGCACACGGCGAGGGTCTGTCCCGAGATGAACGAACTCGCAGGCGAGGCGAGGAACATCGCTGCCCCGATCAGGTCGTCGGGCGTGCCCGCCCGCTTGACCAGCCGCTTGTTCTGGATGAACTCGTGCAGGTCATCATTCATGCTTGCATGATCGACCTCGGTGGTCGTGTAGCCGGGCATGAGCGTGTTCACGTTGATGTTGTCGTCGCTGAGTTCGCGCGCCATCACCCGCGTCATGCCGATAATGGCGGACTTCGACGTCACATAGTGCATGAATCCGGGCACGCCCTGGGGCACCGTACCCGACGAGATATTGATGATCCGGCCCTGGCCGGCGGCCTTCATGGGTTTCGACACCGCGCTGGCGCACAGATACGAGCCGGTGATGTTCACGTGGATGACCTTGTTCCACTCCTCGAACGGGATCTCGTAGAAGGGCCGCTGGGGCAGGGTTGCGAAGATTGCGGCGTTGTTGATCAGCACGTCAATGCGGCCGTAGGCGTCGATGGCGGCATCGACCATCGCCCGGACTGAGTCCGGGTCCCCGACGTCGGTCTCTAAGGCTAGGGTCTGTCCCCCCGCTGCCTCGATCTCCGCGGCGACGGCGCGCACATTGTCGCCGTTGATCTCGGCGAGCACCGGCGTGGCGCCCGCCGCGGCGAAGGCGAGGGCGTACTCTCGCCCCAGTCCCTGGCCGGCACCCGTGACGACCACGACGCGATCGCTGACGTCGAAACGATTCTCTTCCATGGCGTGTGCGTTCCTTAAGTTGTGTTCCGTATCTTCATTGCGCGGTAAGCGACAGTGTAACGTGTTCGTATGGTGTAGTGTCCGGTCGGCCTGGTGCGAACCGCCAGATCGTCTCGGCATCCGGGAACTCGGCGGACGGCAGGGCGACGAGCGTACTCGACACTGTGCCGTAGCCCCTGTCGGTGACGATACACATGGTCTCGCGCGGGTCCTCGTCGCTGGAGTGCAGGCGGGTCGCGAGTATCGACTCCCATGCCGACCAGTCGCCCGCGTCAACGTCAGGTTCCGCCGCGGCGCGGAACCGCGGGAGGAACCGCCCGATCCTGACACTTTCCGTGTCGTCCAGTTCGCGGGAGGTAATCATGTGCAGGCCTTCCGGAATTTCGAAGACTTCGACGGCGGGTTGCTCCGTTCCCCGAACCCAGAATGCGTCCTGGTTGTCGGCGATGATCAGGTTGAACGAGCGGTAGGCGCTGCCGTCGAGTTGTGCCATCGCCGCGGCAGACACGGCCGCATCCGGGTGATCCACCGCTTCGAGCACCAGTTCGCCGCGTGAACGCTTGTCAATCGTGGGGCCGAGCGACCCCTCGCGGTTGAGAATGGCCGCAGCCACCCCGTGATCGTTGACCGCCAGCCATGTGCCGCCCGCGAGTTCGTCCAGCCCGCCCACGACGTCCTCCCTGTCCGGCCAGTGCCGTGCCGGCGGCTGCCAGGCGCGGTCCACCATTTCGTCGCGGTTGGTCGCGATGAGCAGCGGCCATGAATGGCCCGGGCGGCGGAGGATGACGAGGGTACACATGAAAATTCAATTCAAACGGAGGCGATGGAACACTATATCTATCTTCTAGGAACGACCGCCACGAATGCAACGGA
This sequence comes from Rhodospirillaceae bacterium, assembly GCA_038132575.1. GTDB lineage: Bacteria > Pseudomonadota > Alphaproteobacteria > UBA6615 > UBA6615 > UBA8079. The sequence goes on along the minus strand of JAYPRP010000037.1, from coordinate 5,600 downwards.
GAGTGGGTGAGACATGTCGAGTTTTGACGAGCGCGAACAGGCTTTCGAGAACAAGTTCAAGCGCGACGAGGAGTTCAAGTTCAAGGCCACGGCTCGGCGCAACAAGCTCCTGGGGCTTTGGGCCGCAGAACAGCTTGGCCTCGCCGATGCGGATGCGGACGCCTATGCGCAGGAGGTCGTGAAGTCCGACTTCGAGCGGCCGGGCGACGACGATGTTCTCGAGAAGGTCCTGGGAGATCTCCAGGCGAAGGGCGTCGAGACATCCGAGCATATCGTGCGCAAGCACATGGACGAGTTGCTCGGCGTCGCCATGCAGCAGATCCACGACGGCGAGTAGCGCCGCGCTGGTGTGATGCGCCGGCCGCGACAAGCGGGAGGCTTGTTCGATGGACGATGTGAAGCCGGAAATCGGGCATGCGTGCCTAGTGCCGTTGGTGGACGAGGCTGATTTCTCCGAACCGTTTCAGCAATCCGCTCAGCGCGTTTCTGGACGGGTCGGCATGGTCGCGAACAATGTTCGCGCCATGGCGAATTCACCCGAGCTGGGCGCGACCATGCGGAAGTTCCTCGACGACGTCTGGGACCACGGCGACCTGCCCAAGCCTCTCAAGGCGCTGATCCGAAACAAGGTCTCGAATATCAACGCCTGTCTCTACTGTTCGGCTCACCAGGTTCGCGTGATGCGCAGCCAGGGCGTCGAACAGGAGAAGATCGACAACATGTACGATTTCCGCACGCATCCGGCCTTCACGGACAAGGAGCGCGCGATCCTGGCCTACAGCGAAGCCCTCACGGTCGATGCCGGGGCCATCCCCGAGGATGTCATCAGCGACTTCATGGCCCACACCACGGCCCAGGAACGTACCGAGGTCACGATTGTGGCGGCGGCGATGGGGCTTCTGAACCGCCTGAACGACGGTTTGCGGGTGCCTCTCGAGGAGCCGATGCTCGAGATCGCGGCCGGTATTTCCTTCGACGAGCGCTGAGCCAGCTCCATGAAACGCATCAACACCGGGCGGATCACGCTCAACTGTGCCGATTTGGGCGAGGGGCCTGCCTTTGTGTTCATTCCGGGCCTCGTGGGCCTGTATGACGCCTGGTCGTTCCAGCTCGAACATTTCTCGAAGCGGTATCGCTGCGTCACCTTCGATCATCGCGGGACCGGCGAAAGTGACAAGCCGACGGGGGTGGGCGCCTATTCCACCCAGGCGATCGCCGACGATGTGATCGCGCTGATGGACACGCTGGACATCGACCGCGCGCATATCGTCGGGACTTCGACCGGCGGCTGCATCCTGCAGAATCTGGCGCTCGATTATCCCGACCGGGTGCGCGCGTGCATCTTCAACAACACCTGGATCACGGCGGACGAGTTCATCACCCGCGTGGCGGTGACCCGCAAGCGGATCGCGGAATCCTATGGTCCCGAGGAGTATGTGAAGGTCTCCTCCATGTTTACGTCGGGCGCGGACCAGTTCCGGCATAATCTCGATGCCGTGATGGAGCTGGAACGCCGGGCGCTCGAGACGGTCGGCTCGGTCGAGATTCTCACCGCGCGCCTCGACATGATGCTGGCCCATGACCGGACCGACGAGATCGGCCGCATCGACAAGCCGGCGCTGGTGATCGGGACCGTGGATGACGCGACCATCCCCTATTACTTCGCCGAGGACCTGAGCGCGGCAATTCCGGACGCCCGGATGAAGCTGTTCGATGATGGCGGCCATTATTCCTATCGCCGGCACCCCGAGGAATGGAACGTCCTGGTGGGCGAGTTCCTGACCGAGGCCGAGAAGACCGTCTGACCCAAACCGATAAAGGAAACGCGCCATGGCCAAGGCCTACTGGATCGCGGCCTACCGCGAGATTCACGACCCCGATAAGCTCGCTGCCTATCTTGAGCTCGCGGGCCCGGCGATCGCCGCGGGCGGCGGCACGTTCCTCGCGCGCGGCCCGGCGGCGAAGGTGTATGAGGCGGGAATACCGGAGCGTACGACGCTCATCGAGTTCGAATCCCTCGATGCCGCGATCGCGACCCATGAAAGCCCTGCCTACCAGGAAGCCTTAAAGGCACTGGAAAATGGCGTGACGCGCGATCTGCGATTCGCCGAGGGGCTGGACTGACAGGCTAGTTGCCGGCGGGTGCGCGAAGCAGGCCGAGTTCGCCCAGGAGATCGATGTATTCCGCCGTTTCATTCGCCAGGTGGTTGGCAAGCGCGTCGCCGTCGATATGCATTGCCGACCAGTTCAGCCGCGCGAGCTCTTCCTGCCAAACCGGCGTTGCGACTGCCTGCCGCACGACATCTTGCCAGAACGCCACGTGGGCGGGTGACATCCCGGCCGGGCCGGTGACGCCGCGCCAGGCTCCAACGACGCAGGCTACCCCCAACTCATCCCATGTCGGCACGTTGGCAAAACGGCCCGCAAGCCGTTCGGGCGCGGAGATGGCAATCAACCGCGCATTGCGCGCCTCGACCTCGGCCAAAAGGCTCGCGGCGGTGACTGCGCACACATCGGCGTTTCCGTCCATGACATCCGCTACGGCATCAAGCGCCGAATCGAAGACCCGCACGATCGGCGCGTTCACGTTGGAACCAAGCGCGCGCAGCAGCTTGGCGAGCGCTATGTGATTCGGGTTGCCCAATGCGGTGGAGAGCGCGACCGTCACATGGTGGGGCTCTTCCTCCAGCCGTAGGAGGAGATCCGTGCCGGTCGCGTAGGCGGATTCGGCGCGCACCGCGAAGGCGATGTGCTCGGTGACCAGCGTCGCTATCGGTGTATAGCGGCCATGTTGGAAACCGGCGAGGCCGGCCAGATAGTCGGTCGTGAGATTGGGTGAGCTGATGCTCACCACATGGCCGTCACCCGGGCGCCGGTCCATGAAATCGGTCCACACTTTGCGGGCACCATCGCCCGGGACGTTTTCGACCGAGACCGGCACCGTGACCGCCTCGGACGCCGTGATTGCCCGGGACAACGCGCGTGCCACCCGGTCTAGTCCGCCGCCTGGTGGTGTCCCGGCGGCCAGGCAGAGGGGGCTTTCGGGTGTCCATGTTTCGGTCATCGTACGAGCCCCCTCCGCGGTCGTTGCCGCTAGTCTGGTATTTCGCGCTATATCGTGTCGAACGGGTGCCAGCCTTCGCGGTGCTCGATCTCGATCACCCAGACATCCGGGTCGCGCGCGACATTTCGTTCGACATACGCATCGGCCTCGGCCTCCGGGATCGTGGCGCCGTCGAGCGCCGGGAACCAGGTCAGCCGGCCGTCGAGGTCACGGGTCTGGGTGAGGATTCTGCAGCCCCGGTCGAGCTGGTTGAGCTTCAGGATCACCGTGCCGGACTGGCGTTCGCCACGGCGTACTACCGCGATCGGGACGTTCTCATCGGAGGCACGCCGTAGGCCGGCGCTAACCCAGAGGTCCGTCGGCAGCCGGGCTTCCGTCATCGCGCGGGGCCGGTCAGGATTTGCCGAACACGCGCTCGAAGATCGTGTCGACGTGCCTGGTGTGGTAGCCGAGGTCGAAGCTCTCGGCCAGGTCATCGTCGGGAATGAGCTTGTTCACCTCGTCGTCGCCCTGGAGAAATGACAGGAACGCGCCTTCGCGCTCGGCTTCGGGCAACGCCCAAACCTTCATCGCGTTGCGTTGGACGGCTCGGTAGGCGTCCTCGCGGCTCATTCCCGCCTGGGTGAGGGCGAGCAGCACGCGCTGGGAATGCACGAGCCCGCCCAGCTTCTCCATGTTCGCCAGCATGATCTCGGGATAGACCAGCAGCTTCTCGACGACGCCGGTCAGGCGCACCAGCGCGAAATCGAGCGTGACCGTGGCGTCTGGCCCGATCATGCGTTCGACCGACGAGTGCGAGATGTCGCGCTCGTGCCACAGGGCAACATTCTCCATCGCCGGCACCACCGCCGACCGCACGACCCGGGCGAGTCCGGTCAGGTTCTCTGTCAGGATAGGATTCCGCTTGTGCGGCATCGCGCTCGAGCCCTTCTGGCCGGCCGCGAAGAATTCCTCGGCCTCGCGCACCTCTGTTCGCTGGAGATGACGGATCTCGACCGAAAGCCGTTCGACGGCGCTCGCGATCACGCCGAGGACGGCGAAAAACATGGCGTGGCGGTCGCGCGGGATGACCTGGGTCGAAACTGGTTCAGCCGTAAGCCCCATCTTCTTGGCGACGTGCACCTCGACGGCCGGGTCGATGTTCGCAAACGTACCCACCGCGCCCGAGATGGCGCAGGTCGCCACTTCAGCCCGCGCGGCGATCAGCCTCTCCCGACAGCGCGCGAATTCCGCATGATGGCCAGCGAGCTTCACACCGAATGTGGTGGGCTCGGCGTGGATGCCGTGGCTGCGCCCGATGCAGACATCGTCCTTGTGTTCGCGCGCCCGCGCCTCGAGCGCCGACAGCAACGCATCCAGATCGGACAGGAGCAGGTCGGCAGCCTGTGTCAACTGCACCGACAGGCAGGTGTCGAGGACGTCGGACGAGGTCATACCCTGGTGCACGAAGCGGGCATCCTCGCCGACATGCTCAGCGAGGTTGGTCAGGAACGCGATCACGTCATGGCGTGTCTCGCGCTCGATCTCGTCTATCCGGTTGATCTCCCATGCGCCCTTGTCCCAGACGGCCTTGGCCGCGGTTTCGGGAATGACACCGAGGGCAGCCTGGGCGTCGCAGGCATGAGCCTCAATCTCGAACCAGATTCGGAACTTGTTCTCCGGTTCCCAGATGGCGGTCATTTCGGGTCGGCTGTAACGCGGGATCATGGGGTCGGCTTTCGCGGTGTTTCGGTCCGTGTTGGATGACAGGTTACATGCAGTATTCGGGCGGGTCGGAACGCTTGCGACGTGATACCCCGGCGGGACGAGTCGGGGGGTGTGGACGACTGGCGCGGCGGCGCCGAGTACGACGTCACACATGGATACCTTTTGAAATATTAAACGGCCGTTAGCAGTAAAAATCTCTTAAGAATTAGAGAATAATAGAAAAAATATTTTAAAAAAAATCTAAACGAAATACCCACGTACTACATCTAAGGCCGGCCACGGCCATAAATTTGTGATGGCCCCCTGGCGTCATCGGCCACCTCGCGTTGAGGGAGCAACCTGCCTTTTGAGATGGTTTCATTTTTAAAAATTGCTTGGACTTGCGTCAGCGCAGGCGGCTCGCGACAATTTACCAAGCCCTCTGCAAGGACTGCCGCCCATGCCATCCCGCAAAGCCGCTCGCTTGGCCGTTCGAACCGCCCGCATCGCGAGTAAGGTGATCAATCTCGGCCTACGTATCCAGCGCGCGCGCAGGTAAAAATATAATAGGTTTTCAATTCATCTCAGATCGTTGAACCATTCAGCACGAACACGAAATCCGACCGGGACATAGAGATGGCTAACTGGCACACCGATTATATTGTCAAATACCATATCACCTTCGTTCACAAAGATGGGCGGTCTGAGGTGATCAGGAACAATATGATTATTGAGGGTCGATCTCCAGAAGAGGTCAAAAAGATCATTTTAGCCAAATACGAACATAGTGGTTTTTCGACAACCGATATCCCAGACGGGTGGTCTGATGAGATCAGGAGTAATGAGTTAT
>JAYPRP010000036.1:18816-24006 GCA_038132575.1 Rhodospirillaceae bacterium | reverse complement strand
GCCTCGACCACATCGGCGACGATCGCCTCGTTGATCACGCCCGTGCCGGCGCGAATATGTGCACCGACCCCCAGTTCTGCGCCAACCTTCGCAAGCACGCCCGCATTGACCAGCGCCGCGAACCGGCGGCCGATCTGACCTTCATCCTCATCGGGAAACTGGCCGAGAAGCATCTGGGCCACAACAAGGCCCAGCACCCGGTCGCCAAGGAACTCGAGCCGTTCATAGGACTGTCCTATATCCAGACTGGCGTGGCTTAGCGCCCGTTCCAGAAGCCTGCGGTCGCCGAAGCTGTGGCCGAGGGCCGTCTCGAGCGCATCGAGGTCGGATGCGCCAGTCATCAGTCCACAGAATCGAAGATACGGTTGAACCGAGCCGCCTGTATCCAGCGCCAGGGCTGCAGCCACCCGGCTGTGCCGTCCGTCGAGTAGAACAGGATATCCGCGCGACCAATGAGATTGTCCGCCGGCACGAATCCCCAGCCACGGCTGTCGTTGCTGTCGTCGCGATTGTCGCCCATGGCGAAGTAGTTGCCAGGCGGCACGACGAACTCGCGCGTGTTATCCGCCGGCCCACGGTCGCCAAAGCCCTCGCGGATCTCATAGGTACGACCGTTCGGCAGCGTTTCCTCATACTGCGGGACACGGCGAACCTGCCCGAGCGCGTCGCGCGAGAGATGGTCCTCGATCCGCCGCCGGGCCACCGCCTCGCCGTTGATGTGCAAGCGCCCAGATATCATCTGGATGCGATCGCCAGGCATCCCTACGATCCGCTTGATGAAGTCCTCCCGGTTGGTCGGCGGGTGACGGAACACCGCGACATCGCCGCGTTCCGGCGCACTGCCGAGAATACGGCCATCGAAAAAGCCAATGCCAAGCGGGAACGAATACCGGCTGTACCCGTAGGAGAACTTCGAGACGAAGAGATAGTCACCGATGAGGAGGGTCGGAATCATCGAGCCCGACGGGATATTGAACGGCTGATAGGCGAACGTGCGCACCACGCCGGCAATCAGCAGCGCGAAGATAATCGTGCGCACCATTTCCATAGTGGTGCCAGGTTTCTTCTTGCGGTTTTTCGCCATGCCAGCCCGTTTCGGTTCGATGATCCGCTGTTCGAGAGTCGATTGCCCGCCGTAAGGGGTGCAGTTAGGCGGTTTCTAGCCGTCCCGACCCGATTTCGCCAGTCAGGAATTCGGCGCGCTTCAGTCGCGTGCGATCAGTCCCCGAGGTCCGGAATGGCCGAGATGATCACAATGGCCTGGGCCAGGGGTGGCTCGTCGGTGAGGGACAACTCGATCAGCGGCTTCATACTCGGCGGTGTGATCTCCGCGAGACGCGCGGCGGCCCCGTTTGTGAGCGCCATGGTCGGCTTCCCGGTCGGCAGGTTTACCACCCCCATGTCGCGCCAGAAAACTCCCTTACGAAAACCCGTGCCGAGCGCCTTGGAGCAGGCCTCCTTCGCCGCATAGCGTTTGGCGTAGCTGTCGGCGCGATTGGCACGCCGGTCGGATTTCACGCGCTCGATATCCGTGAAGCAGCGCTGCACGAACCGTTCGCCGAAACGTTCGAGCGTTCGCTCAATGCGGGTGATATCGATCAGATCGGAGCCAAGCCCGATAATCATCGGATACATGGGCACGCCCGGGACGGCGCGCGGTGCTTTATCCGCGCTCATGCGATCACCTCGCCGCGGGAATCGGAACGCGCGGCGTCCATCAGCGAACGCATCTGCTTGATGGAGCTGTCGAGGCCGCCGAAGATCGCCTCGCCGATGAGAAAATGACCAATGTTCAGCTCGACGATCTCTGGAACCGCGGCAACAGGCCCCACGGTGTCGAACGTGATCCCGTGGCCCGCGTGAATCTGCAGTCCAAGCCGCGCGCCGTAAGACGCCGCATCGACGATCCGCGCGAGTTGCTCCGCCGCAAGCTTTTCATCGCCATCGATCACGGCATCGCAATAGGCGCCGACGTGAATTTCGACCGCCGGCGCTCCGATCGAGTACAACGCGTCCATCTGGCGCCGGTCGGGCTCGATGAACATGGATACGATCGCCTTGTTACCGGTGAGCTGATCAACGAACCGCTTGAGATGGTTGTGGCCCGAAACAACGTCGAGACCACCCTCTGTCGTCCGTTCCTCACGCCGTTCCGGTACGATACAGACCGCGTGCGGTTCATGGCGGAGCGCGATCTCGAGCATCTCGTCCGTAGCCGCCATCTCGAGCGTCAGCGGCACCTCGATCGTGTCCATCAGACGCGCGAGATCATCATCGGAGATGTGCCGCCGATCCTCGCGCAGGTGGGCAACGATGCTGTCGGCACCCGCCGCCACCGCCGCGCGTGCGGCACGCACAGGATCGGGATGCCCGCCGCCGCGCGCATTGCGGATCGTCGCAACATGATCGACGTTCACGCCGAGGCGGAGTTCAGAAGCCATTGCAGGGTCTCGCATATTCTGGATTCAGCCGTAGAATTGGCGTTCGCAGGCACGAGGTCAAGGCGAGCCCGCGAGCTAGCTGCGTGCACGCTCAACTGTGCTAACCGAGCGGCGGCCTCGCAGGCTGGTCACGATGTTGTTCAGGTGCTTCGCGTCCTCGACCTCGATATCGACCACCATGTCGAAGAAGTCAGCGGTCCGGTTTGTGAACTTCAGGTTCGAGATGTTGCCCCGGGCGGAAGCAATCGTCTCAGCTATCGCGGCAAGGCTGCCGGGTTCGTTCATTAGGGTGATGCTGAGCCGGCTGACCTGCGCCCCGACACCGTCATGGTCGCGGTCCCACGCGACATCAATCCAACGTTCGGGACTATCGGCAAACGCCTCGAGGGTCATGCAGTCAATGGTGTGCACCGTTGCGCCCTTCCCCGTCGTCATGATGCCGACGATCCGGTCGCCCGGCAGCGGATAGCAGCACTTCGCCATGTGCACCGCGATGCCGGGTGTGAGCCCGCTAATCGGCACGGCGTGATCGCCGTCCCGCGGCTTCTCGCGACGGCGGCGCAACGAGAAGATCGATCCGCTCTTCTTCGCATCTGCGTCCTCGGCCCGGTCGGGGAAGATGGAGCGCACGACATCGTTTCCCGTGTACACCCCCTGCCCGACCATCGCGAACAGGTCGTCGCTCGAATCGGCGTGAAACTCTCGCAGGGCGGTGTCGAGCTTGATGTCCGAGAGCGTCTCCCCGAAACGGCCAAATGCCTTTTCGACAATGCCTCGCCCGAGGTCGATATACTGGCGCATCTGCGCCTCGCGAAGGACCCGGCGGATGCGTGCCCGGGCCTTGCCGGTCATGACCAGCTTTTCCCATTCCGGAGACGGAGTCTGGTTCTTGGACGTCAGAATCTCCACCTGGTCGCCATTCTGCAACACGGTTCGTAGAGGCAGGTTCCGGCCGTTGATCTTGGCCCCAACGGCACGGTCGCCGATCTCGGTGTGCACGGCATAGGCGAAATCGATCGGGGTCGCGCCACGCGGCAAGGAATAGACATCGCCCTTGGGCGAGAAGCAAAACACCTGGTCCGAGAACATCTCCAGGCGCGTGTGCGCCAAAAAATCTTCCGGGGCGGACGCATTCTCGAGAATTTCGAGAAGCTCCTGCAGCCACCTGTACTGCTGGTTCTCGGCCTTGGCGGCTCCGGACCCGGGCCCCGCGCCCACTTGCTTGTAGACCCAGTGTGCCGCAACGCCTCGTTCGGCCACATCGTGCATCTCGCGGGTGCGTATCTGAATCTCGATCCGCTGATCGGCGAGTCCCAGGACGCTCGTATGCAGCGAGCGATAGCCGTTGGGCTTGGGCGTGGAGATGTAGTCCTTGAAACGGCCCGGCACGACCCGGTATCGGCTGTGCACCTCACCGAGCGCGGCATAGCATTGCGGTACCGTCGCGACGATGACCCGGAAGGCAATGATGTCGGATAGCTGTTCGATCGAGGTCTGCTGACGCTGCATCTTCCGCCAGATCGAATAGGGCGACTTCTCCCGGCCCGCAACATCCACCTCGATCGCCGCCGCTGCCAGCACGTCGCGCAGCTCCCGCACGACATTCTCGACCACGTCCTCGCCCTCGGCGCGCAGGAATCCGAGCCGGCGCGCGATCGAAGCCCGCGCCTCGCCGTTCAGTTCGCGGAAGGCCCGGTCCTCGAGCTCATCCTTGATATCATGCATCCCGATCCGCTCGGCGAGCGGCGCGTAGATGTCCATGGTCTCGCGGGCGATCCGTTGTCGCCGCTCATCACTGTCCACATGCTCGAGCGTGCGCATGTTGTGCAGCCGATCCGCAAGCTTCACGAGGAGTACCCGTATGTCCCGGCTCATCGCCAGCAGAAGCTTCCGGAAATTCTCCGCCTGTTTCGCGCGGTCGGACTGAAGCTCGAGCCGGGTCAGCTTCGTCACGCCGTCAACGAGCCCCGCGACCTCGTCTCCGAACAGTTCGGCGATCTGTTCCCCGGTCGCGTCCGTGTCCTCGATCGTGTCGTGGAGCAGCGCCGTGATGATCGATGCGGTGTCGAGGTGATAGTTGGTCAGAATGCCCGCCACCTCGAGCGGGTGACTGAAATACGGGTCGCCGGACGCGCGGGTCTGCGATCCGTGTGCCCTCATGGAAAAGACATAGGCACGATTGAGCGCGTCCTCGTCCACGCTCGGATCGTAGCCCCGCACCCGGTCCACCAGCTCCATTTGCCGCATCATGGGGTCATCATACCCCCGAACCCGGTCCAACGAAAAAGCCCGGATGCATATTCGTGCGCCCAGGCGTTCGTTTTTGCCGTCCGTTCGCGGAACGGCGGGAAAAGCAGGGAGGGGCGCGCGATCAGCTGGCGCCGTCCTGGCTTTCGTCGACCGCATCCTCAAAGCGCATCTGCGGCATCTCCGGTTCGTCGCCCGGCTCGGCGTCGGCCTCGGGCATGTCCGGCGTGACACCCGCGATGTTCGATTCCGATTCCAGCAGCTCGACGACCTCGTCCTCTTCCGGCAAGTCGTATTCGACATGCTTCTGCTGGCTGACGATCAGGGATTCCTGGAGATTCTCGAGTTCAACTGTCTCGTCCGCGATCTCGCGCAGCGCGATGACCGGGTTCTTGTCGTTGTCGCGCTCGACCGTGATCGGCGCGCCCGCCGACACTTCCCGGGCACGCTGGGACGCCAGCATGACCAGGTCAAACCGGTTCGAAACCTTCTCGATGCAATC
>JAYPRP010000036.1:0-18540 GCA_038132575.1 Rhodospirillaceae bacterium | reverse complement strand
GGCCAGTCGCTTGAGATCGTGCCATGATGGTCGAGCAGGTCCAGGTCGATCGCCCGCGCGGCGTTCGGTGTCGATCGCACCCGCCCGCGCCGGCCCTCGATTCCGTGCAGGAGATCCATGAGCGCCCCCGGGTCGAGCGCCGTCTCCAGCGCCGCGACCGCGTTCACATAATCGGGTTGATCGGACGCAGGCACCGGCGCTGTCGCATACCAGCCGGAGCGCCCGGAGATCACGACACCAGCAGCCGCGATATCATTGAGCGCCGCAGACAGGGTGTCGCGGGGGCCGGCACCTTCGGGTCCCGGCAGGTTCGCGCCCAGGCCGATCAGGATCACCGTTCGCGCCCTTTTGTCATGGCTCGCCCGTCATCTGGACAGTCCGCCCCGCCCAAGGTATCTAAGCGCGCATTCCACGACCCAGATTTCAGACGCGTGATTACCGGCATCAGCGCAACCATTCCCCCGATGCCGCTCGACTTTGAAGACAAGGATTTGCAAACATGCTGCGTTCCCACGAAAAGACCGTCGTGTTCATCGACGGCGCCAACCTCTATGCAACCGCTCGCGGTCTCGAGTTCGACATCGACTACAAGAAGCTGCTGACGCTCTTCCGCGAGGAATCGAATCTCGTGCGGGCCTACTACTACACGGTCCTGATCGAGGATCAGGATTATTCTCCGATCCGCCCCCTCGTCGACTGGCTCGACTATAACGGTTACACGCTTGTCACGAAGCTGGCGAAGGACTTCACGGACACCCAGGGCCGCCGCCGCATCCGGAATTCGATCGACGTCGATCTAGCGGTCGACATGCTGGAGATCGCGGAACGCGTCGATCATGTGGTCCTTTTTTCCGGCGACGGCGGCTACCGGCGGCTGGTCGAAGCGGTGCAGCGTCGCGGCACGCGTGTTACGGTCGTCAGCACCACGACGGGCGGCTCCGTTCCAGTCGCCGACGAACTGCGCCGGCAGGCCGACAGTTTCATCGATGTGCGCGACCTGCGTGACGAGATCGCGCGTGAACGGTCCGGCCGTCCGCCGCGTGACGATAACTTTGACGACGACTATGACGACCTGGACGACGACTTCGAGGACGATTTCGAGGATGACGATCCGGCGGCGGACGACTGAAACCGATGGGTGAACCAGCGCCCGACTGCCCGCTCTGCCCACGCCTCGTCGCATTCCGTGAAGACAACCAGGCGGCCTATCCCGATTTCCACAACGGCCCTGTCCCGAGCTTCGGTGGGGCGGATGCACGTTTGCTGATCGTCGGCCTTGCCCCCGGGCTGAAGGGTGCCAATCGCACCGCCCGGCCCTTCACGGGAGACTATGCGGGTGATCTTCTCTACCCGACGCTCAAGAAGTTCGGCCTTGCCCACGGCACCTACGACGCGCGGCCGGATGACGGGGTTCGTCTGGACGACTGCCGGATCACCAACGCCGTGCGGTGCGTGCCGCCCCAGAACAAGCCGGTGGGCGCGGAGGTCAAGGCCTGCCGTCCCTTCCTCGTCGCGGAGCTTAATTCCATGCGGCGGCTGGAGGTGGTCCTCGGGCTCGGCGGGCTCGCCCACAACGCGACCCTTGCGACGCTCGGCTACCGGCAGTCCGCGTTCAAGTTCGGACATGGCGCTCAACACGAGATCGCGGTCGGCGAGCGACCGGTATTGCTGATGAACAGCTATCACTGTTCACGCTACAACACGAACACGGGTCGGTTGACGGCCGAGATGTTCGAGGATGTCTTCACCGCGATCCGGACACATCTCGACGACCGCCGGTAAACGTTTCGCGCGTTTGACCAGGCGCGGAGCAACCCATAGTTTTGTTGCATATGTAACCAATTCGGGGCGCGACAATGTCATCCGCCACCCACGACCGCGACGCGCCGCACTTCGCGCTCGAGGCGTTCCTGCCCTACCGCCTCTCCATCTTGGCGAACACGGTCAGTAACGCAATCGCCCGCGAGTATCAGGGCCGGTTCGGGCTCACAATCCCGGAGTGGCGCGTGATGGCGGTGCTGGGCCGCTTCGGCCCGGATGTCGCGACCGGGATATGTGAACGCACCGCGATGGACAAGGTGATGGTCAGCCGAGCAATGAACCGGCTGATCGACGGGGGATTGGTCAACCGCAGCGCCGACGATAGCGACCGAAGGCGGGGCATTACGCGCATCACGCGCAAGGGAAGGTCGGTACACGACAAGATCGTTCCCGTCGCGCTCGAACATGAGCGAAGAATTTTGAGCACCCTCACAACCGCCGAAATAGCCGAGTTCGACCGCCTCCTCGCAAAACTCCAGGCGACGGCATTCACTAACGGCTAGACGAAGCCTAGATGTAATGCTCCTTCAGCGGCGCGAAACCGTTGAATCCCACGGAGGCGTAGGTCGTCGTGTAGGCGCCGGCGTCGTGAAGGTAGACATGATCGCCCGCCGAAAGTGCGAGGGGCAGGTCGCATTGCTCGTTCTCGTAAAGCACATCGTGGCTGTCACAGGTCGGTCCTGCCACGACCGCCGGACCGAACGCACCGTCGAGGCCCGGTGCACAGATCGGGTAACGGATCGCCTCACCCTCCGATTCCGCGAGTCCGCCATAGCGTCCGATATCGAGATAGACCCAGCGTTCACTAGTATCGAAAACGCGTTCGGTGACAAGAACGACTTCGCTGCGGATTATGCCGGCATCCGCGACGATTGCCCGGCCGGGTTCGACCATGACGCGGGGCAGACGCGATCCGAACGCCCTGGTCAGCATGCGCCCGATCCGCGTGAACACCGCAGCCAGATCCGGGACATCCGCGTCGTCATACGGTATCGGAAACCCGCCGCCCAGGTTCAGCAGGTCCAGCGGCATGCCCTCCGCGTCGGCCTGTGCCCAGATGTCCGCACACAGCGCAATCGCCTCTTCCCAGCGCGCAGGATCCGTCTGCTGGCTGCCGGCATGGAAAGATAGGCCGAGAGGCCGAAGACCGGAGTCCGCCGCACGACGCAGCAATCCCAAGGCAGCCGCCGGATCGCACCCGAACTTTCGGGTCAGCGGCCAACGCGCACCGTCGTTCGAGACGACGATACGGCAAATCACACCCGCGCCGGGTGCGTGGGCCGCAATCTTGTCGAGCTCACCAGCACTGTCGAAGGCGAAAAGGTCCACGCCTGCCGTGGCGGCGAACGCGATATCCGACGCCTTCTTCACGGTGTTCCCGTAGGAGATGAGCGTGGATGACACGCCCTTGGCAACACACGCAGCGATCTCTGCCGGGCTCGCTGCATCGAAGGATGCGCCCGCCGCAGCCAACCGCTCGATGATCGGGGCGGCAGGGTTGGCTTTCACCGCATAGAAAATCTCGCCCCAGGGAATCAGCGCCGCCATGCGCCGGTAGTTGTCGGCGACGCGGTCGAGGTCCACCACGAGGCACGGGGTCTCCGGCTCCGCGCTGGCGAAATAGTGTTCGATCTTGTTGGTCATGCGCGGGTCGGTCCGGCGAAGTTGGGGCGCCGCGTTATAGTTCAAAATTCGCGCGATCCAATCGAAATTTGCAGCGGATGCGTCGCGATGAGCCCATCGCGCGAATTGCCCTGAATCACCGCCTGTGTTAACCGGCGAGCCTGAGTTGCGGGAATGGGGTGACGGTTTGACTGAACGCGGTTCCATATGGGTCCTGAACGGGCCGAACCTGAACTTGCTCGGTGAGCGCGAACCCGGAATCTATGGAGGGGATTCGCTGGCCGACATCGAGGTGCGGTGCGCCGAAGCGGCCAAGACGGCCAGCTTTGCGCTGGACTTCCGACAGACCAACCATGAGGGCGAGCTTGTAGCCTGGATACAGGAGGCCCGCACGGGCGCGGCCGGTCTCGCGATCAATGCCGGCGCCTACACCCATACCTCGGTCGCGGTCCACGACGCGCTGCGCCTGCTCGACATCCCGATCGTTGAGGTGCATCTGTCGAATATCTTCGCGCGCGAGGAGTTCCGACATAAGTCCTATATCAGCGCGGCCGCCACGGGTGTCGTATGCGGCTTCGGTTCCCACAGCTATGTGCTGGCGATCTCGGCACTAGCGGCGCGAATGGATCTGTAGCCAATGAGCGACAATTTCGACATCGACCCCGACCTCGTCCGAAAGCTCGCCGACCTGCTGAATGAAACCGGGCTCGCCGAGATCGAGTACGAGGACAACGGCAAGCGCGTCCACGTGGCCATGCCCAATGCAGGTGCTGTCACAGCGGCTGTCGCTGCTCCGCCCGTTGCCGCGCCGGCCGCAGCCGCGGTACCCGCGCCCGGCGGCGGCGACGTGGCGGCCCATCCCGGCGCGGTCAGCGCGCCCATGGTCGGGACGGTCTATCTCGCCCAGTCGCCGGAGGACCCGCCCTTCGTGAAAGCAGGCGACACGGTCCGCGAAGGCCAGACCCTGCTGCTCATCGAGGCGATGAAGACCTTCAACGAGGTGAAGGCACCGCGCGCCGGCACGGTCCAGAGTATAGCCGTCGCCAGCGGCCAGCCGGTCGAGTTCGGCGAAGTTCTCGCCATCATCGAATAGGCGGGCTGTCCTCCATGTTCGAAAAGGTCCTGATCGCCAACCGCGGCGAGATCGCGCTGCGCATCCATCGCGCCTGCAAAGAGATGGGCATCTCGACCGTGGCGGTGCACTCGACAGCCGATTCCAACGCCATGCATGTGCGCCTTGCCGACGAGAGTGTGTGCATCGGCCCCCCTGCCGCGACTGACAGCTACCTCAACATCCCGGCCATTCTGTCGGCGGCAACCGTGACGGACGCGAATGCGATCCACCCGGGATACGGCTTCCTCTCGGAGAATGCAAACTTCGCCCGGATCGTGGAGGAGCACGATATCGCCTTCATCGGACCAAGCTCCAAGCTGATCGCGACCATGGGCGACAAAGTCGCGGCGAAAGACGCGATGAAGCAGGCCGGCGTGCCCGTGGTCCCGGGATCGGACGGCGCGGTGGCATCACCCGCCGATGCCAGGGCGATCGCGGACGACATCGGGTATCCCGTGATCGTCAAGGCCGCGTCGGGCGGCGGCGGGCGCGGCATGAAGGTGGTCGAACGTGCCGAGGATATCGAGTCCGCCTTCACGCTCGCGGGCACCGAGGCCAAGGCGAACTTCGGCGACGATACCGTCTATATCGAGAAGTATCTCGGGCACCCCCGCCACGTCGAGGTCCAGGTGATCGCCGACGGCAAGGGCAACGCGGTCCACCTGTTCGAACGCGACTGCTCGCTCCAGCGCAAGCATCAGAAGGTGCTCGAGGAGGCGCCCTGTCCCATCCTCGACGCGGAGACGCGCCAGCGTATCGGCAAGGTCTGCGCCGATGCCGCCGCACGGATCGGCTACCGCAGCGCCGGCACGTTCGAGTTCCTCTACGAGAACGGCGAGTTCTATTTCATCGAGATGAACACCCGCGTCCAGGTCGAACATCCGATCACGGAGATGATCTGCGACATCGATATCGTCTCGGAGATGATCCGGATCGCGGCGGGCGAAGAGATGAGCCTGCGCCAGGAGGACATCAAAATATCCGGGCACGCGTTCGAGTGCCGGATCAACGCCGAGGACCCGGTGAGCTTCACACCCTCACCCGGACGGATCGAGGAATTCCACGCGCCGGGCGGCCTTGGCGTACGTGTCGATTCCGCGCTGTACGCGGGCTACAGCATCCCGCCCTACTACGACAGCCTTGTCGCCAAGCTGATCGTCCACGGCCGCGACCGTAACGAGGCCCTGATGCGCCTGCGCCGCGCGCTGGGCGAGATGGTGGTCTCGGGCGTGTCCACCACGATCCCGCTGCACCAGCGGCTCGCCGAGGACCCGTCCTTCATCGCCAACGATTTCGACATTCACTGGCTCGAAAGCTTCGTCGCAACCGATTAGGCTTGCGCCATGGCCGGACTGACCCCGCAACTGCTCCTGGGTGCCTATGCCAGCGGAATCTTTCCGATGGCCGAAAGCCGGAATGACGCGGACCTCTACTGGATCGACCCCGACATGCGCGGCGTACTGCCGCTCGACGCGTTCCACATTCCGCGCCGCCTGCGGCGAACGATCCGTGCCCATCCCTTCGAGATACGCTGCGACAGCGACTTCGTGGGCACCGTGCGCGGTTGCGCCGAACCCCAGGGCAAGCGTCCCGACACCTGGATCAACGACGAGATCGAGCGGCTCTACGCCGCCCTGTTCGAAATGGGATTCGCCCACTCGGTCGAGTGCTGGGACGACGGCGAACTGGTCGGCGGGCTCTACGGCGTAAGCCTCGGTGGCGCCTTCTTCGGCGAAAGCATGTTCTCTCGCGCGCGCGATGCCAGCAAGGTCGCGCTCTGCCATCTCGCCGCCCGCCTGCGCGCATCCGGCTTCGTTCTCCTGGACAGTCAGTTCGTCACGGACCATCTGCGCCAGTTCGGGGCGGTGGAGATCGAGCGCGCGGACTACCGGCAGCAGCTCGCCGCGGCGCTCAAGGTCGACGCGGATTTTCAACCGGAGCTGTCGGACGCGGCATTCGAGGCCTTCATACAGTCAACCACCCAGACATCGTAGACCGGGTGCTCGAGCGCCGAGACTGCGGGGCTCGACGCGAACATCCAGCCCGTGAACACGTCGCGCGGACGCCCCGTCTCGAAGGTCTCGTCGATCTCGAGAAACGCCGTGCTTTCCGGCGCTTCGGTCGGCGGCGCCTTGTGGCAGGCGCGCGCCTGGATCACGAGCGAGCCGAAGCGAACCGCCACGTCGAAGGGCGCTTCGAATGTGGAGATCCTGGCCGTCACCTTGTCGAGGCCCTGGAGCAAGGCTCCGACGGACGCCGTGCCCGCGTCCGGCGCATCGCTTTCCCCTTGAGCGTGCGCGGCTCCCGCCAGTAACGCGGCGGCCATTACGAACGCCCCAAGGGCCGCGCCACGACGAATCATGACGGTGTTCGACGGCCAGCCGCCATCACTTGGAACCGGTGGCCAGGAAGATGATTTCCGAGACCGTATCCTCGAGCGCCTGGAAATCGCGGGTCTGCGCGATCTCGCCGTTCGGCGCGAGGGTCTCGCTTGCCGTGCCCGGGAAGAGTCGGAGATACTTGCCGCCGAGGGCGCTTTCCGCGGTGACGCCAGCTTCGGTATCTGCCGGAAGCTTGATGTCGCTGCGCACCGTGAACGTCACTACCGCCTCGAAGGTCTGGTCATCGAGCACGCGCTCGATGACCGAGCCCACCTTCACGCCCGAAATACGTACATCGCTACCCCGGTCGAGCCCGCCAACCTTGAGAAAACGTGCCGTCAGCTCGTAGCCGTCGTTGTCCTGAAGGTCGATGGATCGCGCACCGAATATGACGAAGCCCACCGCGATCAACAGAACCATGGCCCCGAGCATGGTCTCAACCGCACCGCGTCTCATTGTTTTGCCTCCTCCCCGCGCGCCGCCTTCGCCTGGGAAATGATCAGTCCGAGCAGATCATCCAGAACGACTGCGTCCTCGGTGAACCCGATCCGACCGCCGTCGGCTATCATGTCTTCGCCGCCGCCAATGTCGAGGCGGACCAGCTTGCCGCCGAAAATCCCGTCGGTAATGATCGCCGCAGAAGCGTCCGTGTCGAGGTGGACACCCGAATCGACTCGTAGCGTCGCCAGCACCCGGAAAGCATCGACCAGTTCGAGCGCCACGACTTCTCCCACCTGCACGCCCGCGGCATGCACCGGGCTACCCACGCGCAGACCGTCCGTGCGCCCGAAGACCGCGCTGATATCGGACGTCGGACCGCCGGAGACCCGCGCAGGTCCGAACACCATCAACAGCACCACGACAGCGGCCGTGGTCGCCGCGAGGCCGGTCAGGACATTTCGAATTTCTAGCTTTGACGACTTGTTCATCCTGAAGCGCTCACCGAGATGCCCCGATCAAGAGAACAAACGCGTCGGCCGGAAGGTTACTGCGGCGTCCAGGGCTCATAGTCGCCGGTTCCGCGCCGGCGCTCGCCGTCCCGCAACACGCTGCCCGGCGGATGGTAGGCCGCGCGGGTGCCGGTCAGGTTCGGCACATGTTCCTTCTGCCAATCATAGCGCTGGTCCTCATCAAGCGGCGATTCCGTCATGTGATGCAACCAACTGTGCCATTCGGGCGGCACCTTGCTCGCCTCGGGTCGGCCCTTGTAGACCACCCAGCGACGTTCGCGGTTGTAGCGGTTTCGCGTCCGGCCGCGATAGTAGCGGTTCCCGTACTTGTCGGTGCCGACAAGCTCTCCCGAGATCATAGTCCGAAGCAGCGTTCCTAACGTGGCCATTGCACGTGCGAATTCCTTTGTGCACCCGAGTTCAACGGGACTATGGCACCCACCTTTGAATTTGGCCAGAGCCATGATGTCACGTTCGTGCGTCCGGCTCTACGGGCCGCCGCCGCAGTAAATCCACAGCATATGGACAGCGACGAGACGGCTACCCCAAAATCTGGTTGCGACGCAAATATATTGTGGTTTACCGTCCACAATTGCCGAGATTTGGTGTTTTTGTAACGAATTCACTATCGACTCGACGGGTGCCGCCCTCGGCGAATGTGAATGATTTGGGCGCGGCCACCCTGGCTCATATTGCTTTACGGCGCGGGCAGTGCGTCGACATTGGGGGGTTACATGCGGATCCAGCGCCGGTTCACGAACGAAGGCGAGAATCCTTACGCGGCGATCGAGTTTCGCAGTACATCCAGCGAGATCCGGAACCCGGACGGCTCGGTTGTGTTCGCGGCCGACGACATCCAGGTCCCCGCAGCCTGGACACAGGTCGCTTGCGATATCCTGGCGCAGAAATATTTCCGCAAGGCCGGTGTTCCCGCTCGGCTCAAGCCCGTTAAGGAAGACGACGTCCCCCAGTTCCTGTGGCGCCACACCGCCGATGAGGCCAAGCTCAAGCAACTCGGGGAGGACAAGCGATATGGCGGTGAGACCGACGCGTGTCAGGTCTTCGACCGACTGGCCGGCACCTGGGCCTACTGGGGCTGGAAGGGCGGTTACTTCGACAGCGCCGACGATGCCGGCGCTTATTACGACGAGATGCGCTACATGCTCGCCGCCCAGATCGCGGCGCCGAACAGCCCGCAATGGTTCAACACGGGCCTCCACTGGGCCTACGGCATCGACGGCCCCGGACAAGGCCACCACTATGTGGACTACCAGACGGGCCGGCTGACCAAGTCCAAGAGTTCCTACGAGCACCCGCAGCCCCACGCCTGCTTCATCCAGTCCGTCTCCGACGACCTGGTCAACGACGGCGGCATCATGGACCTGTGGGTCCGCGAGGCGCGCCTGTTCAAGTACGGGTCCGGCACCGGCTCGAACTTCTCGAATATTCGCGGCGAGAACGAAGCGCTGTCGGGTGGCGGCAAGTCGTCGGGCCTGATGAGCTTCCTCAAGATCGGCGACCGCGCGGCGGGTGCGATCAAGTCCGGCGGGACGACGCGGCGTGCGGCCAAGATGGTGGTGGTCGATGTCGATCACCCCGACATCGAGGCCTACATCGACTGGAAGGTGACCGAGGAGCAGAAGGTCGCGGCGCTGGTGACGGGATCGATCACCTGCCAGCAGCACCTGACGGCAATCATGGCCGCGTGCCACGACGAAAATGCGCCCAACGGCGACGAACGGTTCGAGCCGGCCGAGAACCCGGCGCTCAAGACGGCAATCCGGGCGGCCCGCAAGGCGATGGTGCCGGACAATTACGCCCAGCGGGTGATCCAGTTCGCACGCCAGGGGTTCAAGGAAATCGAGTTTCCGACCTACGACACCGATTGGGATTCCGAGGCGTATCTGACGGTCTCCGGCCAGAACTCCAATAACTCGGTGCGGGTCACCGACGACTTCCTGAAGGCGGTCGAGGACGGGGGCAGCTGGGACCTGCGGCGACGCACCGATGGCGAGGTCGCGAAGACGATCGACGCCGGCGATCTGTGGGACAAGATTTCCAACGCCGCCTGGTCCTGCGCCGACCCCGGCATCCAGTACGACACCACGATCAACGACTGGCACACCTGCCCGGAATCGGGCCGGATCAACGCGTCCAACCCGTGCTCGGAGTACATGTTCCTCGACGACACGGCCTGCAACCTCGCGTCGCTCAACCTGATGACCTTCCGCGACACGGACGGAACGTTCGATGTCGCCGGCTTCGAGCACGCGGTGCGGCTGTGGACGGTGACGCTCGAGATTTCCGTACTCATGGCGCAGTTCCCGTCCAGGGAAATCGCGCGGCTGAGTTACGAGTACCGCACGCTCGGACTGGGCTTCGCGAATATCGGCGGCCTGCTCATGGCCTCGTCGCTCCCCTATGACAGCGACGAAGGGCGCGCGCTCTGCGCCGCGATCAGCGCGCTGATGACGGGTGTCTGCTATGCGACCTCGGCCGAGATGGCCGAGGAGCTGGGCGCCTTCCCCGGCTACAGGAAGAACGCAAAGCACATGCTGCGCGTGATCCGAAATCACCGTCGCGCGGCCCATGGCAAGACCTCGGGCTACGAAGACCTGTCCACCCTGCCCGTCGCGCTCGACCATGCGAACTGCCCCGAGCCGGCCATCGCCGAAGCGGCCATGCGCGCATGGGACCAGGCACTCGAGCTCGGTGAGGAGCACGGCTACCGCAACGCCCAGACCACGGTGATCGCGCCGACCGGCACGATCGGACTGGTGATGGACTGCGACACAACCGGGATCGAGCCCGACTTCGCGCTGGTGAAGTTCAAGAAGCTCGCCGGCGGCGGCTACTTCAAGATCATCAACCGGATGGTCCCCGAGGCGCTGCAGAATCTCGGCTATACCCCGAAACAGATCGACGAGATCGCGGGTTACGCGGTGGGCCACGGCTCGCTCGCCGATGCACCCGGCGTCAACCACGCCGCCCTCGCTGAGAAGGGCTTCGGCGACGAGCAGATTGCCGCGGTCGAGGAAGACCTCGGCACGGCGTTCGACATCCGCTTCGCGTTCAACAAGTGGACGCTCGGCGAGGCCTTCTGCACCGAGACCCTCGGGCTCGACGCGGGCCAGCTCGACGACATGTCCTTCGACATGCTCACGGCGCTGGGCTTCGACGAGGAACAGATCGCCGCGGCCAACAACCACGCCTGCGGCACCATGACCCTCGAGGGTGCGCCGCACATCAAGGACGAGCATCTGCCCATCTTCGACTGCGCCAATCCGTGCGGGAAGATCGGCAAGCGTTTCCTGTCGGTCGAAAGCCACATCCGCATGATGGCCGCGGCCCAGCCGTTCATCACGGGCGCGATCTCGAAGACCATCAACATGCCCAACACGGCGAACGTGTCGGACTGCGCCGACGCATACATGCTGTCCTGGCGCCTCGGCCTCAAGGCGAATGCGCTCTACCGCGACGGCTCCAAGCTCAGCCAGCCCCTGCAGTCGCAGCTGCTGGCAGACGAAGCCGACGATGCGGAAGACATGATGGACGAGTTGCTCGACGCGCCTAACGGCCGGCGGGCAGAGATCGTCGCCGAGCGGATCGTCGAGCGCGTGATCGAGCGCGAGGTGGACCGCCAGAAGCTGCCCCACCGCCGCAAGGGCTACACCCAGAAGGCAATCGTCGGCGGCCACAAGGTCTATATCCGCACCGGCGAGTATGACGACGGCTCCCTGGGCGAAGTGTTCCTCGACATGCACAAGGAAGGCGCGGCCTTCCGCTCCCTGATGAACAACTTCGCGATCGCCGTCTCAATCGGCCTGCAGTACGGCGTGCCGCTGGAGGAGTTCGTGGACGCCTACACCTTCACCCGCTTCGAGCCATCGGGCCCGGTGGAGGGCAACGAGACCATCAAGATGGCGAGCTCGATCCTCGACTACATCTTCCGGGAACTCGCGATCAGCTATCTGGGCCGCAACGACCTGGCCCATGTCGAGATCGACGATCTCGAGCCGGACACCATGGGCCGGGGCGAGTCCGACGACGGCCTGCCGCCCAGCGCGAGCAAGCTCACGGAATCGGTGATCAGCACCGGTTACGTCCGCAAGAACACCCTTTCTGTGATCGAGGGCGGACTACGCGAGCTGGAGACGGTGGACCAGGCACCCGAGGCCCAGGCCGAAGCGACGGGTACCGACGGGATGCCCACCGGCGAGGCCGAGACGGTGGTCACCCCGATGGGGACGCCCAAGGGCCAGCAGCTCGATCTCGAATACGTGGTCCAGGAAGAACGCTCGATGCGTATTCGCCAGGCCCGGCTCCAGGGTTACGAAGGCGATGCGTGCACCGAGTGCGGCAACTTCACACTTGTGCGGAACGGAACATGTCTCAAATGCGACACCTGCGGCGGGACCAGCGGGTGTAGCTAAGGAATTCGGGCCGGGTCGGACCCCGTTGGCCCGAATGGTCGACCCCGCGCAGTCCGTTTGCGCCGGGTCACACTCTCCTCCCTGACCTCCGGGGTGTGCAAAGGTAGGCGCACCCCGGCTTTTTTCGCGCATTCCGTGGCGTTTCCTTAACCCTTGCCGCCGCCGCCGTTATGCTTCGAGCTTAATAGCCAACAAGGCATGACAGGAGAATACAGACATGGCCGGAACCATCGACGCCCGCCTCGCCGAACTCGGTATCGAACTGCCGCCCGCCAACGCACCGGCGGGCAACTACGTCCCCACGGTCCAGACGGGGAACCTCCTGTTCATCTCGGGCCAGATTCCCATCGTTGACGGCAAGCCGGGCTTCCTCGGCCGGCTCGGTGATGAACTCGGCGTGGACGACGGCGCGGCAGCGGCGCGGGTCTGTGCACTCGCGCTCATCGCCCAGGCCAGGGCCGCGCTGGACGGCGACCTCGACCGGATCACGCGGGTGGTCAAGCTCACCGGCTTCGTCGCCGCGACTCCTGAGTTCACCGATCACCCGAAGGTGGTGAACGGCGCGTCGGATCTCTTCGCCGAAGTGTTCGGCGACGCGGGACGTCACGCCCGCGCCGCGGTCGGCATGGCCTCGCTCCCGCTCGGTGTCGCCGTCGAGGTCGAGGCGATACTCGAAATTTCCTGAACGGTCGCATCTCGATGGGCCCGCACCACAGCCATTCCCACGGCCCCGCGCCGCCCGACACGCCCGGTGGCGACCGTCAGCTAGCGTTCGCCATCGCGGTGAATGTCCTGCTCACGGTCGCGCAGGTCATCGGCGGGGTGCTGTCCGGCTCGCTCGCACTGGTCGCGGACGCGATCCACAACCTGTCGGACGCCGCCGCACTGGCCATCGCACTGATCGCCCGGCGGATCGCACGCCACCCCGCCGACGCAAACCACACATACGGACACGGCCGCGCCGAGATGATCGGCGCGGTGTTCAACCTCGCCTGGCTGATCTTCATCGGCCTGTTCCTGATCTTCGAGGCGGCGGAGCGGCTGTTCGATCCGCAACCGATCGAAGGCTGGACCGTGGTCGTTATCGCGGGCATCGCGCTGGCGGTCGATATCGCGACCGTGATGCTGACCTGGCGGATGGCGAAGACCTCGATGAACATCCGCGCGGCCTTCATCCACAACCTGTCCGATGCGCTGGCATCGGTCGGGGTGATCGTCGGCGGTACCCTGATCATCGTCTACGAATGGCTGTTCGTGGACGCGATCGTCACCATCGTGATCGCGGTCTATATCCTCGGACACGCCGCAATCGAGATTCCCAAGGCCATTCACATCCTGATGCAGGGTGTCCCGGCGGGCCTCGACGTCACGGATGTCACCGCGTCTCTTCAGGATGTACCCGGCGTGCGCGACGTCCATCATGTGCACATCTGGCATATCGACGAACACCGCCGCTCGCTCGAGGCTCACGTGGTGATCGATCCCGTGGACATGGCCCGCATGGAGACGATCAAGATGGAGCTCAAGCAGCGCCTGGCCGACCATTTCGAGATCGGCCATTCCACCCTCGAGTTCGAGTTCTCCGACGAAGGCGGACCGAGCGACGATCAGCCGCTTGGTGCGGTTGAACCGGGCCGGTAAACTGCTCTCATGCCCGACGGAGACACAGCACTTTCCGCCCGCGTCGTCGAGAACATCGCGAACATCCCGCCCGACACATGGCAGCGGCTCGCCGGCGACGGGAATCCATTCGTCAGCTACCCCTTCCTGCTCGCCCTCGAGGAGACCGGCTGCGCATCCAATGACGCGGGCTGGCTCCCCCATCACCTCGTGGTCGAAGAAGCCAACGGCGACATCACCGCCGCCGCCCCGGTCTATCTGAAGAGCCATTCCCAAGGCGAGTATGTGTTCGACCATGGCTGGGCCCATGCGTGGGAACGCGCAGGCGGACGCTACTATCCGAAGATGCAGGTCGCCGCCCCCTTCTCGCCCGTCGGCGGCCCGCGGCTGCTCGCGGGAGGCGGCCCGGGATCGGACGACGCCCGGCTGACACTGCTGCGCGCGCTGGAAACGGTGTGCCAGAAACTCGAACTGTCCTCCGTCCACGTCACTTTCTGCACCGAGCATGATTACGACGTCATGGGACTCGCGGGCTGGATCCAGCGGGTCGGCAGACAGTTCCACTGGCACAACCGCGACTACGGGACCTTCGACGATTTCCTCGCGGCGCTGACCAGCCGCAAACGCAAGATGATCCGCAAGGAACGCCGCCAGGTGGCCGACCAGGGCATCACCGTGCGGCCGCTTTCGGGCGACGACATCAAGTCCCATCACTGGGACGCCTTCTATCAATTCTACGTGGACACATACGACCGCAAGTGGGGCTATCCCTACCTGACGCGGGAGTTCTTCGAGGCGGCCCAGGATCGGCTTGGCGACCGGATCGTCCTGGTGATGGCCGACATGGAGGGGCTGCCCGTGGCGGGCGCGCTCAACCTGCGTGGCGCGGACGCACTCTACGGCCGCAACTGGGGTTGCCTCGGCGACTATCGGTTCCTGCATTTCGAGGCCTGCTACTACCAGGCGATCGAGTTCGCGATCGACAACGGGCTCGCCACCGTCGAGGCAGGGACCCAGGGCCCGCACAAGATCCAGCGTGGCTATGAGCCGGTGCAGACCTATTCCGGCCATTTCATCCCCAACGAAAGCTTCCGCGACGCCGTCGAGCGGTTCTGCCGCGAGGAGGAACGCGAGGTCGAATGGGAGATGGAGAACTACGCCGAGCACCTGCCCTACCGGCAGGAGGATTGAACCGGCCTACAGCCGCTTCTCCATGAACACGCTGACCGCGTCGGGCGCGTAGCCTCCAAAGGGGCCGGTCTCGCGAAAGCCGGCGCCGCGGTAAAGCGCGATTGCGTCGGGCTGGCGCACACCCGTCTCGAGGCGGAGACACAGCAACCCTTCGGCCCTTGTCTCCAGCTCCGCAAGCAGATACCGGCCAATCCCGCGCCCGCGCGCGCCTTCGCTCACGAACACCCGCTTGATCTCGCCATAGCCGTCATGGCGCAGCAGCGCGCCGCAGCCGATCGCGCGACCGTCCGCGCGCGCGACAAGAAACACCGCGTCCTGACGGATCAACTCGCCGGCATCGACGAGGTAGTTCTGCGTAATATCATAGAGACTTGTCATGAGGGCATCGCTCGCATCGAGCAACGCCCGCACGTCCGGTCGGTCGGGCCGTTCGCGCGCAACGGTGAACGCCGCCACCTACTTCTCGACGAGCGCGGGTTCCTTCTCGCCACTGTCCGGCGTCTTCTTCGGCCGCGACTTTCGCGGCTTCTCCTTCACGAACTCGAAGTCGAGCGCATCGTCTTTCACATCCACCTTGACCGTGCCGCCCTTGACGAGCTCGCCGAAGAGCAGCTCCTCGGCGAGCGGCTGCTTCAGGCTCTCCTGGATCACCCGGGCAAGGGGGCGTGCACCGAACAGCGGGTCGTAGCCCTTCTTCGCGAGCCAGTCGCGCGACGCGTCGTTGAGCTCGATCGTGACGTTCCGGTCGTCGAGCTGGACCTCGAGCTGGATCACGAACTTGTCGACCACCTTGCCCATGACATCCGGCGACAGGTTGTTGAAGCCGATGACGGCGTCGAGGCGGTTGCGGAACTCCGGCGTGAACAGGCGGTTGATCGCCTCCTCGTCGTCGCCCTCGCGCACGCCCGATCCGAAGCCCATGGCGGGCTTGGCCATATCGGCCGCGCCGGCGTTGGTCGTCATGATCAGGATGACGTTGCGGAAATCGACATTCTTGCCGTTGTGGTCGGTCAACTTCCCGTAGTCCATCACCTGCAGCAGGATGTTGAACAGGTCGGGATGGGCCTTCTCGATTTCGTCGAGCAGCAGCACCGAATGGGGGTGCTGGTCCACCGCGTCGGTCAGGAGGCCGCCCTGGTCGAAGCCGACATAACCCGGCGGCGCGCCGATCAGACGCGAGACCGAGTGGCGTTCCATGTATTCCGACATGTCGAAGCGGGTCAGTTCGACGCCCAGCGACATGGCGAGCTGGCGCGCCGCCTCGGTCTTGCCGACACCGGTCGGGCCGGAGAAGAGATAGGTGCCGATGGGCTTCTCGGGTTCGCGCAGGCCCGCTCGCGCGAGCTTGATCGCGCTCGCGAGTGCCGTCAGCGCCTTGTCCTGGCCGAACACCATGGTCTTGAGGTCACGCTCGAGATTCTCGAGCGCCGTCTTGTCGTCCCGGCTCACGGTCTTCGGCGGGATGCGGGCGATCTTCGAGACCACCGCCTCGACGTCCTTCACGCCGACCGTCTTCTTGCGCTTCGACGGCGCGAGCAGCGACTGGGCCGCACCTGTTTCATCGATCACATCGATCGCGCTGTCGGGCAGCTTTCGGTCGCTGATGTAGCGCGCGGAGAGCTCGACTGCCGTGCGGATCGCCTGCTCGGTGTAACGAATGTCGTGATGCTTCTCGTAATACGGCTTCAGGCCGCGCAGGATCTTCACCGCGTCCTCGACCGAGGGCTCGTACACGTCGATCTTCTGGAACCGGCGCACCAGCGCCCGGTCCTTCTCGAAGTAGTTTCGGTATTCCTTGTAGGTGGTCGAGCCGATGCAGCGCAGCTTGCCGCTGGCCAGCGCCGGCTTGAGCAGGTTCGATGCGTCCATCGCGCCGCCGGACGTAGCGCCGGCACCGATCACGGTGTGGATCTCGTCGATGAACAGGACCGCGCCCTCGGTGTCCTCGAGCTCGGTCATCACCGCCTTGAGGCGTTCCTCGAAATCGCCGCGGTAGCGCGTTCCGGCCAGCAGCGCGCCCATGTCGAGCGCGAAGATGGTCGCATCGGCCAGCACCTCGGGCACCTCGCCCTCGACGATACGCTTGGCGAGACCCTCGGCGATGGCCGTCTTGCCGACGCCCGGATCGCCCACATAGAGCGGGTTGTTCTTGGTCCGCCGGGCGAGAATCTGGATCGTCCGCTCGACCTCGAGCTCGCGCCCGATCAGCGGATCGATATCGCCGTCCTCGGCCTTCTGGTTCAGGTTGACGCAGTAGGCGGTCAGCGCCTCCTGGCCCTTCTTCACCACTGTCTCACCGTCGAGCTCGTCCTCTTCGGCACCGCGCACGGCCCGGCTGTCTTCCTGTCCCGGCACCTTGGCGATGCCGTGCGAGATATAGTTCACCGCGTCGAGGCGGGTCATCTCCTGCTGCTGCAGGAAGTAGACCGCGTGGCTTTCGCGTTCGGAAAAGATGGCGACCAGGACGTTCGCGCCCGTCACCTCCTCGCGGCCCGACGACTGGACGTGGATCGCCGCGCGCTGGAGCACGCGCTGGAACCCGGCGGTCGGCTTGGACTCCTCGGTCCGGCTCGTGATCAGGCTGGACAGTTCCTCGTCGATATACTGGGAAAGGTCGCGGCGCAGGTGATCGATGTCGACACCACAGGCCCGCAAGACGGCCGCGGCGTCCTGGTCTTCCGTCAGTGACAAAAGCAGATGCTCGAGCGTCGCGTATTCATGGTGCCGCTCATTGGCGAGCGCCAGCGCACGGTGCAGCGATTGTTCCAAGTTCTGAGACAGCATTTGCGAAGACTACCTTCTGCGTCAGGGCTTCGTCACCCGGTTCCACTTCAATTGGTCGCGCGTCATTCCTTTTCCAGTGTGCACTGCAGCGGATGCTCGTGCTTGCGCGCGAAATCCATCACCTGAGTCACCTTGGTCTCGGCCACCTCGTAGGTGAACACGCCGCACACGCCCACACCCTTCTGGTGCACATGGAGCATGATCTTGATGGCCTCCTCGTGCTGCTTCTCGAAGAAGCGCTCGAGCACCATCACGACGAACTCCATGGGCGTGTAGTCGTCGTTCAGCATCAAGACCTTGTACATGGACGGTTTCTTGGTCTTGGCGCGCGTCTTGGTCGCGATGCCGGTGTTGTTACCGCCGCCACCGCCGCCGATGGCGTCGTCGGAATCGTCGTCCGAAGCGCGGGGCCCGGCACCCGACATTTCCGACAACATATTGAGACTGCTTAACATCTTCCGCTCAGACATCCTGTAGTGCCCGCAACCATTCTAACGAAGCCATATGACTTCGTGAATGCACACGGGCGCACTTATTCGGATATGTGAGATGGCGCGCGGCGAAAGACAAGGCGCGCAAATGGAGACGGGCCCGCCCGCAAAACAGGGGCCGGGCCGGCAAAA
>JAYPRP010000035.1:0-24317 GCA_038132575.1 Rhodospirillaceae bacterium | reverse complement strand
TCTCGTCGCGGGGCATGGTTTACAAGACCAAGGTCTATAACCTGCCCGTTGGCACGCCCCAGGGGCGCGGCAAGGCTCTGGTGAACGTGCTGCCACTCGAGGAAAACGAGACCATCACGACCCTAATGCCGCTGCCGGAGGACGAATCCCAAGCGGAAAACCTGTTCGTGATGTTCGCGACCGAGAGCGGCAACGTGCGCCGCAACCGGCTGTCTGACTTCGTGCAGGTTAAGTCCAACGGTAAGATCGCAATGAAACTCGACGAGGGAGACCAGCTCGTCGGCGTGCAACCCTGCGAGGACACCGACCACGTACTGCTCGCGACGGCGAACGCCAAGTCGATCCGCTTCGAGACGACGGACGTGCGCGTTTTCGCGGGCCGTAACTCGACCGGTGTGCGTGGCATCCGGCTGGGCGAGGGGGACCGGGTCATCTCCATGTCGATCCTGTCCCATGCCGAGTTCTCGGTCGACGAGCGCGAGGCCTATCTCAAGCGCAGCCGCGCCGAGCGAGCCGAGGGCGAGGATGGCACCGGGTCCAACGGCTCCGACGCGCCGGCCGAAACCGAGAATGGTGGCGAGAACAGCCCCGAAAATCAGGATGCCATCGAGCTCACCGACGAACGCTACGCCGAGCTCGCCGAGCAGGAACAGTTCATCCTGACGGTGACTGCCAACGGCTTCGGCAAGCGCACCTCGGCCTACGAGTACCGGATCACCAACCGGGGCGGGCAGGGCGTGGTCAACATCACGCTCCAGGACGTCAAGGACAACGCGGTAGTCGCGTCCTTCCCGGTCGAGAACGACACCCAGCTCGTCATGGTGACGGACGGAGGGCAGCTCATTCGTACCGGCGTCACCGATGTGCGCATCGCCGGCCGCTCAACGCGCGGCGTAACGTTGTTCCGGGTCGCGGAGGACGAACGTGTTGTGACCGTCGCCCATTTGCGCGACGATGATGAGGAAGACGACGGAAACGTTGGGAACGAAGCAAACGCCGAAAAACGCGCTGGGTCGGGGAGCGAAACGCCAGACGAGACTGCCGACGGCACTCAGGAGGCCAACGGCGAAACGGCGTCCGAGGAAGACAATGGCGAAGACTGAACGGGTCGGGGTCTATCCCGGCACTTTTGACCCCACCACCAACGGCCACATGGACATCATCCGGCGCGGCGCGCGCGTGCTCGACCGGCTGGTGATCGGCGTGGCCGTTAACACGGGCAAGGGGCCGCTCTTCTCCCTCGACGAGCGGGTCGAGATGGTGAAGGACGAGGTCGCGGCGATCGACGATCCCAAGGCCGGTACGATCGAGGTCAAGCCCTTCGATTCCCTGCTCATGCAGTTCGCGGAATCGGAAAATGCCGACTGCATCCTGCGCGGGCTGCGCGCTGTGTCGGACTTCGACTACGAGTTCCAGATGGCCGGGATGAATGCCCGCCTTAATCCCAACGTAGAAATATTGTTCCTGATGGCATCGGAACACCACCAGTTCATCGCCTCGCGCCTCGTTAAGGAGATCGCGGCGCTCGGCGGGGAGATCGGCAGTTTCGTATCCCCCGATGTCGCTCGCCGCGTGAACGAACGTTTCGGGCGGCTCGACCTGCAGGCCGCCAACGAGTAAACACCCATGATGAACCAACGTTTCTTTATTGCCGCGCTCGTCGCGGCCTTCAGCCTATTCGCAACGGACGGGTTCGTGTCCCCCACGGGACCGGCTCTCGCACAGGAGCGCGACTTGGAAAACACACTCTATATCGACCTCGAGGACGGTCGCGTCACGATCGAGATGCGCCCCGATCTTGCCCCCAACCATGTTGCCCGCATCAAGGAACTGGCCCGCGAGGGCTTCTACAACGGCGTGGTCTTCCACCGCGTGATCGACGGCTTCATGGCCCAGACAGGCGATCCGACCGGCACCGGCCGGGGCGGCTCTGACAAGCCGGACCTGGAGGCGGAGTTCTCCGATGCCAACCACGGCCGCGGCGCGGTCTCCATGGCCCGCGCCCAGAGCCCGAATAGCGCCAACAGCCAGTTCTTCATCGTCTTCGACGACGCCTCTTTTCTGGATGGCCAATACACGCTCTGGGGCCAGGTGACTGACGGGATGGACCTGGTCGACAGGATCAAGCGCGGCGAGGGCCAGAGCGGCGCGGTGCGCGATCCCGACAAGATGATCAAGGTGCAGGTCGCGGCCGACGCCGTGAAGTAGCCGACGTGCGCGCTGCCGTCATTGACCCGGCGCGCGCGCTTTCCTAGATAGAGACCATTCCGCACTGCGTGGTGCATACGCGCCGCATGTGCCGTGTGGGCCCATAGCTCAGCTGGTAGAGCAACTGACTTTTAATCAGTAGGTCCCAGGTTCGAACCCTGGTGGGCTCACCATTTTCCCGAACAGTCCGATTTATCCGTAAGCCGGGTGCAGCCGTCGTGTTCGCAGGGTCAGGCCGCCGAGAATGGCGAGATTGGCGAGGTTGAAGCCCACGCCGATCAGGAACGCGATCCGGTAGCTGCCGGTCACATCGAAGACATGCCCGCCGAGCCACGAACCGAGCGCCATGCCCCCGCCGGCGCAGAGTAGAACGAGTCCCGTGCGCCGTCCGGCTTCGTGCGCGGGCAGGAGTTCGCGTACAATCACCGGGTAGCAGGGCAGGATCCCGCCATATCCGAGCCCGAAAAGCGCAGCAGCGAGATACACCGTCGGCAGATCGGTGACGAAGGCGAGCACGAACAGCAGGGTCGCCTGGGTCGATGAGAAGGCGAGGATCGCCCGTAGCCCGCCGAACCGCCCGCCGAGAAAGCCGACCCCGAAGAAACTTGCGAGCGCCGAGCAGCCGAGCATCACCGACAGCACCTCCGCGCCGCGCGCGGGATTGTATCCGAGGTCGCTCACATGGCTGACGATGTGGGCGAGGGGCAGGGACATCGCCACGCAGCACCCGATCGCCGCGACCGAGAGCAGAAACTGGACGCTGCGTGGCGACAGCGGGGCCCGCACGGGCAGATCGTCATAGGCCTGGGCTGGCCTTTGCGCAACGCCGACTTCCGATACGGTCGGACGCTGGCGCAGGATCATCGCGAGCGGCAGCATGGTCCCGAGCGCGAACAAACCGTAGATGAGTGCCGTCTGCCGCCACCCGACTGCGGCGATCAGATAATGGAACACCTGCGGCCACATCAGGCCCGCTAGCCCCTGGCCGGACCCGACGACCCCGACGGCGAGGCTGCGATTGTGTTCGAACCAGCGGGTGATGTTGGCAGTCAGCGGTGCGAACAGGCTCGAGCGCCCGAAGAAGCCGAGCATCACCCCGTAGATGAAGAATAGCTCCCACTGGGTCTGGACGAAGCTGGTCGCGATCGCACCGAGTCCGACCATGCTCGCGCCGACAAAGGCCGGAATCGCCATTCCGCGGCGGTCGAGCAGCCAGCCCATGAAGATGCCGCCGATGCCCGCACCACCATACTGCAGGGCATAGGCGATCGACGGGACGGCGCGCGGCCACGCGAATTCGGCGCTGATCTGCTTCAGGGCGACGACGATGAAGTAGATGCTGCCGGTGCCGACCAGCATGAACAGGAGCGAGGCAACCAGCACGATGCTGCGTCGGCGCACGTCCGGCTGCCGGAGCGCCCCGATCATTTCGGTCACGCGGACCCCTGTGCCGCTACCAGCCGGCCCGTTCGAGATTCTCCGGGCCGGGTTCCAGCTCGCCGGCATGTATCTGCCGCGCCATCTCGGTGATTCCCGCGCAGACCGGCGCCGGGCGGCCGGACTTTTCGCACTCGCGCGCCACCAGCCCCTGAATCATGTCGGTCTCACACAGCCGGCCCTTCATCAGGTCTTGCAGGGACGTGTTCACCGGCCCGGGGCCAATATCGGCGAGGATCTTGTCGAGCAGGGTCTCGAGCAGATTGTTGGTGTTGGTCACATCCTCGGGCTTGAGCCCGAAGACCGGCACCACCTTGTAGTCGAGGGCCTGGCCCGCCGCGAGGGCCTCTTCGCCCGCCTGCAGGAACCACTTGCGCGCCCGGGCGGAGAACTCGGGCCCGTTCTGCTGCAACACTTGCTCGGGCGTACCGCCGAGCACGGCCATGGAGCCCATGATCATGGCATTGACGATCAGCTTCACCCACTTCGCCGACAGGATATCGTCGATCACCTCGACCGAACCCGTGTGGGCGCAGAGCTCCGCGACCGTCTCGATGTGACGTTCCTGGGACGGGTCGAAGGCGCCGACGCCGAACCAGGTATGATCCGTGCCTGTGCTGCGCCGGACGTCGCCCGGGTCGAACAGCTGGGAGGCGAGCTCGATGACGCAGCCCAGCGTCCGCTCGACCCCGACAATCTCGGCGACGGCTTCCGCCGTCATGGCGTTCTGGACCGCGACCAGCACCCCGTCGTCGGCGAGATGCGGCTCGATGAGATTCGTCAGCCACTCGGCATCGTATGCCTTCGAGACCAGCAGCACGACATCGAACTTCTCGGAGAAGGTGCAGACGTCGCTCAGGTGATAGGCGTTGACCGGCACGTTGAGCACGTCGTCCTTATAACGCACGGTCAGCCCGCTGGCCCGCATGGCCTCCACATGCTCGGCCCACATGTCGATCATGGTGATCTCGAGGCCGGCGCTGATCAGGTCCGACGAGATGACGCTGCCATTCGCGCCCGTGCCGAGTACGGCGATCTTCTTGTCCATGCTTTCCCTCCCGCGATAGCCCAGAATCGCGATCTTTTCCGATTGTGTCACGAGCGTATCGCGACGCTCGGCAGGCGCACCTGGCGGTCAGGCCTTGCCCTCATAGACCTCGATCACCCGGGTGGCGTCGTCCTTGGCCCAGCCGGCCGCCGCCGCGCGCTCGAACATAGCCCGTGCGGCAGGCACGACCGCCAGGTCGATGCCGTTCTCCTTCGCGAGGCCGATGGCGATCCCCATGTCCTTGACGAAGATCTCGACCGCGCCACGGGGCGTGAAATTGCGCTGAGTGAGGGGGCCGATGGACATGTCGAGCATCTTGCCCTTGACGGACCCCTTGGGCAGGCAGTGGGCCATCACCTCGTGGGATAGGCCCGCGCGTTCGCCGGTGACGATCACCTCGGCGAGGAGCGCAGTGCTTGCGTTGACGAACAGGTTGGTGACGACCTTCATCACCGCGCCGGTTCCAGACGGTCCCGTGTGGGTGGCGTCGGCGGAGAGCTTCTCGAGGATCGGGCCGACCCGCTCGAATGCCGCGTCGCTGCCGCCAACCATGAATGTGATGCTGCGATCGTCCACCTGTGGCGTCGAGCCCGAGATCGGCGCATCCAGCATGTCGATCCCATGCGCGGCGAGTTTTACGCAGAGTTCCTTGCTGTAGGATGGCGGCATGGTGCTCATCTCCACATGAATGAGCGCGTCCTTGCCGGCCTTGTCGATGCCGTCAGGGCCGAACAGGTTCTCCTCGATATGCTCCGGCTTGAGCAGGATCGAGAAGGTGATGTCGCTCGCCAGCGCGACCTCGCGGGCGTTGGCGCACGGTGAGCCGCCAACGCCCGCGAGCATGTCCATGCGGGCCGGATCGATGTCGTAGCCAGCGACCGTGTGCCCGTCGGCCAGCAGTTCGCGTGATAGTGCAAGCCCCATCTTGCCGAGCCCTATCATCCCCAGTTTCTCGCCCATATGTGCGTGCCCCCTCGGTCGTTCCGCCTGATTCGAAGGATAAATATAGCCGAGACGGCGCGTGTGTTCAGCGGGCCTCTGCGATTAAATTTCTGATTTTCTTGACAAAATACCGGCAGAGGCCGATATATCTGTCATCAGTTATCTCGCGATTGCGCGAAGCGCCGGAACAAATCGGCGCATATCTTGAGAATGACCTTCAAGAAAACGAGTCGAGCCGGCCGCGCCCGGTGACGACAATACGCCGGGCCCGTTCCGCGTCGCACGTTCAATCGGGGCTCAGGCGCACAAGGACTATTACGTGAAAGAAATAACGTTCACGGATCTCGGCCTGGCCGATCCGATCCTGCGGGCATTGCATGATCGCAACCACGAAACGCCCACGCCGATCCAGGCCCGGGCGATCCCCCGGCTTCTCGAAGACATCGACCTCCTGGGCATCGCCCAGACCGGCACCGGCAAGACCGGCGCGTTCGCGCTGCCGCTCCTGCACATCCTGTCGCGCGGACATGGCGACGGTAAACGCCGTCATCCCCGCGCCCTGATCCTGGCGCCAACACGCGAACTAGCAATCCAGATCGACGACGAGATCCACGCCTACGGCAAGTATCTACACCTGCGCCACGCCGTCATCTTCGGCGGTGTTTCTCAGCATGCCCAGGTCACCAAGCTACGCCGCGGCGTGGATATCCTGGTCGCAACGCCGGGTCGGCTCCTCGATCTGATGGAGCAGGGCCATGTGGAGCTCAAGCATATCGAGCATCTCGTTCTCGACGAAGCCGACCGGATGCTCGACATGGGTTTCATCCGCGATGTCCGGAAGATCCTCGCGGCGCTACCGGAGGACCGTCAGTCGCTCCTATTCTCGGCAACCATGCCCCAGGAGATCGTCAAGCTCTCCCACGACATGCTCTACGAGCCCGAGCGAATCGACATCGCGCCCAAGGCGGTCGCAGTCGAGACGATCGAGCAGAGCGTTCATTTCGTCGAGAGCAAGGAGAAGCAGCGCCTGCTGCGCGACCTCCTGGCCGACCGCGACATGGTGCGGGTGATCGTCTTCACCCGCACCAAGCACCGGGCCAACCGGGTCGCCGACAATCTGGTTAAGGCCGGGATCGAGGCCGCCGCGATCCACGGCAACAAGTCTCAGGCCGCCCGGCAGAAGGCGCTCGACGCGTTCCGCAAGGGCCGCGCGCGTGTCCTGGTGGCAACGGACATCGCGGCGCGCGGCATCGACGTGAAGGACATCACCCACGTGATCAACTTCGAGCTGCCTAACGATGCCGAGAGCTACGTCCACCGGATCGGGCGTACCGCGCGTGCCGGCGCCGAGGGCGCGGCACTGTCGTTCTGCGATCCGAGCGAGTACGATCAGCTCAAGGACATCGAGGCCCTGATCAAGCGCTCCATCGCGGTGGCCGGCGGCGAACGCCCGTCCAACGTGGTGCGCGCCAAGCCGAACCGGGGCGGCGGCAACCGTCCGCAGCGTCAGCGCCGTCGGCGCGGGCGCCGGCCAACCCGCCACGCGGCCTGATCGGGACGACAAAGGGACGAGAGGGACACATGGCACGCAAGACGAACTACAGCTTCGAGAAACGCCAGCGCGAGCTCCAGAAGAAGGAGAAGAAGGCGGCCAAGGCCGAGGCTAAGCGCGCCGCGGCCGACGAGCGTCGCGGCATCGAGCGTACGGACGCGCAAGAGCCGGATCCGGCGGGCAAGCCCGAGTAGGCGTACCGAAACTTCGAACGAAAAGGGCGCTCCGATAGGGGCGCCCTTTTTCGTGCGTGTAATGCACGCCGCGGGGTTTTCCTGTAACCAGCAGGCCATGTCCCGCACGCGATACATCATGGTTATGGCGCCGGGCCTCGGGCTGGCATTCATTCTGAGCCAGTTCCTGCGCTCGATCCCGGCGGTCATCGCGCCCGACCTGCGCGCAGAGCTCGAGCTGACCGCGGGGCAGCTCAGTAATCTTCCGGCCGCGCTGTTTCTCGGCTCGGCGATCATGCAGCTTCCGGCCGGGGTCCTGTTCGACCGCTTCGGGCCGCGCAGCACCGTGGCGACATTCGTGCTTCTGACGGCGGCGGGCGTTTTCGGTTTTTCCCAGGCGGAAACGGCGCAAGGCCTCACAGTCTGGCTACTCGTGACCGGCTGGGGCATCGCGCCGGTGTTTATGGGAACGATCGTGCTTCTCTCGCGCTGGGTGCGCCGCGACCGTCTGGCGACCACGACCGCGCTTACCGTAGGGGTGGGCGGCACGGGCATGCTCCTGTCAGCAGCGCCCTTCGCCGCCGCGACCGAGGCCTTCGGCTGGCGGGATACGCTCGCCATCGTCGCCGGGTTCTCGTTGTTCCTGGTCCTCATCATCCTGGCCACCGTAAGGGACCTACCACCCGATAGCCCGGCACCGGAGGGGCCGCCGGAGAGCATCGCGCAGGTCGCACGCGGGCTCGCCGTCGTGTTTCGCGAGCCGCGGCTCTACGCCCTAGGCTGCATGGGCGGCATGACTGTCGGCTCGTTCCTGACCTTCCGCGCACTTTGGGTCGGGCCGTATCTGAACGACGTCTACGGTTCGGACCTGATTGCGCGCGGCAACATTATCTTCGTGATCTCGCTGGCATGGCTGGTCAGCGCCGTTGCGATCGGTCCGCTCGACAGGGTCTTCGACACGCGCCGACTGGTCGTCGCGACCGGCGGCACCCTGATGGCGGCCTGGTTCGCGCTGCTGGCACTCGCCGACGGCAGCTCGCTGATCTATGCGACCGTTGTCATGGTCGCTCTCGGGCTCTGTTCGGGGCTGTCATCGCCGATCTTCGCCCATGCCCGCGCGCTCTTCCCGGACCGCTATGTCGGGCGGCTGGTCACGGCGATCAACCTGTTCATCTGGGGCGGGGTGTTTCTCGTGCAGGTTGCCACCGGCCTGTTCATCGACCTGTTCCCGGCGGATGCCCTGGGACGGACTCCGGTTGAGGCCTATCGCTGGAACTTCGTGATAATCGCCGCGCTGCTTATCGCCGCGGTCCTGTTCTACATGCGAGTCGAGGACTTCCCGCCGTCGCGGGATTCCGGGGTGCCCTAGGTGTTCCGGCTGGGCGCGCGCGCCGCGTTACACAAACGCCATAGTCGCAAAAAGCCGGGCTCAGACGGATTTCGGAAGCTTTCGCAGCCCGTTATAGAGCCAAATCAGCAAGGGCTTGAGGGCGGTTTCAGCACGGGACTGCGCGCCGATAGTCATCAGTGATTCCTCAACCACCCGGCCCGGGTCGCGTTCGCCCAGCCCGACATCGCACAGCCGGTCGAACATGCTGATCGCGATATCCCAGTATTGGTTCTCTGACATGGGCAGCGGCGAAAGCCGCGCGCTGTCCACCATGGTCACGGCCGCCGCGGCCGCGACGAACTCCGGGCTGCCGCGTCCGCAGGCTTTTAGCAGGTAGCGGAAGTCCGCGAGGCGGCTCCGGTCCAACTCGTAGGCGCGGCCTATAGCCTGAAGTTGTCTCGACAACGAATTGAAATCAAAGAAAAAATCAATCTCACGCGGCATCCGCGGAAGATCCGCGATCACGTCCACCGGCGCGCCAGCATCTTCCATCAGGCGGGCAAAGATCTCGTTCACGCAGACCCGCGCCAGCAGCCACGCCCGCTCACCATGCCGGCCGTCGTTGGTGCCCATTATCCGCGTGGCCATCAGCTTCAGGCCCTGGCGGGTGTCGCAATCGACAGTGTCGTTCACCTTGATTGCAAAAGCCGCGATGACCGGACACGCCGTCGCCGGACGGTCGGTGTGTCGTTCGCCGGCCAGGAGCGCGACCAGCGACATCACGCAGAGCTCGCTTTCACGGCGCTCTCCCACGCGCGGCACGAGCTCGAGCTGCTGAAACAGGGTTTCGACTTTTCTGTGACCCGGCATAATAAAAATCGTACGCCAAGAATCGAAAACCGTCCATCGGGACTGGTTCACGAATTGTTGCGCCCGCGAAACACAGGGGACGCCGCGGAGTTCAGGGTATGTCGGAAATCGAACGAAACACGATCAAGGCCAACGGAATAACGCTGCATTACCGGTCATGCGGGGAGGGGCCGCCGATGGTCCTGCTGCACGGCTGGCCCCAGACATCCTACTCCTGGCGCAAGATGCTGCCGCTACTGGCTCCGCATTATCGCTGCATCGCCCCGGATCTGCGGGGTTACGCGGATTCCGATAAGCCGGTAAGCGGCTACGACATGCGGACGGTCGCGAACGACATCCACGCGATGTGCGAGACGATGGGACTGAAGAACGTCTATCTTGTCGGTGCCGACTGGGGCGGTCTCGTCGCCCGGCGCTATGCGCTCGACCGGCCGGGCGTGCTCGACCGGCTGTGCATCGTCGATATCGTGCCCCACGACCAGATTTTCGAGAATTTCAGCCCCGCCTACGCTCGCGGCGCCTGGCACTATTTTTTCAACGCGGTGCCGGACATGCCCGAGCAGCTGGTCGCGCACGATATCAAGCTGTTCCTGCAGGCGATGTTCCGGCCCAAGTATCACAACCCCGCCGACATGGACGAGGCGATCGACGAGTATGTCCGTGCCTACTCGAAGCCGGGCGCGCTGCGCGGCGGGTTCGCCTACTACAAGGCGATGTTCGACGAGAATCCCGCGCTCGACGCGGAAGACCCGGATGCCCGTATCACCGAACCCGTCCATTGCGTGTGGGGCAACAGCGGCGGCATGGGCGGGCCGTTCGATGTCCTGAAAATGTGGGAATCCGT
Organism: Rhodospirillaceae bacterium; assembly: GCA_038132575.1. Classification (GTDB taxonomy): domain Bacteria; phylum Pseudomonadota; class Alphaproteobacteria; order UBA6615; family UBA6615; genus UBA8079. Next base: position 13,913 of record JAYPRP010000035.1, on the reverse strand, counting down.
TGCCCCGAAGCTCTCGGGGCGGGGACTCGACGCGTGCGGGCATTATGTCCACGAGGAGCAGCCCGAGGCGCTGGCGGAGGAGATTATTGCCTTCGGAAAGCGATGATCGGTTGCGCGAAGGCGGACTCATGACCTCCGGGAGGGCCAGTGCGGATGACCGAGGGAATCGTCAACGACCTGTCGACGGACCAACTCGCTGTCGTGGTTGAACTGCAGCGGGCCGAACTAAACCGACTGCTCACCGAGCAGAGACGCCTCAATGACCGCGTTGATAAACTACTGGCGTTGCAGGAGCGCGAGCAGGTCCTGCGCCAGCAGATGCAGGCATCGCTCGACCATCTCGGTTCGCAGGGTAATGGCCCAGTATTAACAGACCCTGCCGAAGACGTACCGTTGCTAACGGATCGCCTGAACCGCACGGAACAGCGCTTCCACGCCATGCGGGCCAAGGTTGAGCAGCTCGTGATCACGCTTGAGCGCCAGCTCTCGCGCTGAACTTTCCGAGCGTGGTTCTACGCCTAGTGCGCCATCAGCACCGGAACTTCGGCATTTGAGAGAATCTGGCTCGTGGCGCCGCCGAAGATCATCTGACGAAGCCGGCTCTGGGTATAACCGCCTTTGATCAGAAGATCGCCGCCAACCTCCATGGTCTCGGACAGGATGATGTTACCGGCCTCCGCTGACGACCGCCGGCCGGGCACCGGCCGGACATCGACTTCGACGTCATCGCGCGCCAAGTTAACCTGAACGCTCTCCACGCTCGGTCCTGGCCCCATTCCGCCTTCAACGGCGAGCACAGTGATGCGGTCCGCCTCACGCAAGACGGCCTTGGCGAAAGCGATAGCCCGCGCGGTCTCGGTCCCTCCATTCCAGGCGATCACGATATGCCGACCGATGTCAGTTGGCCTGGTCGGGGGAGCGATCAGAATCGGCCGGCCAGATTCAAACAGAACCGTCTCCAGCGTGTTCATGGCAGGCGTCATGGCGCCCGGCATCGGTCGTCCAACCACCGTGAGATCGAACACGCGGGCGCGTTGGCCGAAAATGCCAATACCCGACGCTTCGTCCTCGACCCAGCGCGCGCACAGCTTGGTGTAGTTGTCCTCGGCCAGAGGGATCGAGTTCGCCTCGATGAAATTCTGGAATTCGGCGTGCAGGCGCTCGGTGCGCAACTGCTGTTCCTCTTCGAACTGCTCCTCGGTACCCGACAGGGCAGCGGCACCCCCTTCGAAACCGACAGCGACTGCGCCGGCGAGCGACGGCCGGATACAAAGGCCCTCGATGTAACTGTCGTAGCGGCGCGCGAACACGAGCGCTGTTCCGAGCACGGAGTCGAGAATCTCGCTCTCCTCGAGCGGGACCAGAATTGAGCTAAACGCCATAGTGCCTCCCAACGCGTATGGCTGATTTCCTCGGATAATGCGCTTGATCGGTACCCCGGGGCAACCCGGCAACAAATCCGGCGGTGGACGGTTGCTTCGGTGCAGGGCTTCGGGTAAGAAATCGCGCTTCCGAACGGAGCGGCAGTGGCGGAATTGGTAGACGCGCAACGTTGAGGGCGTTGTGGGCGCAAGCCCGTGGAGGTTCAAGTCCTCTCTGCCGCACCAACATTCGGGAACAGACATCGGGTCACGCGGCAGTGGCGGAATTGGTAGACGCGCTAGCTTCAGGTGCTAGTGGGGGTAACCCCGTGGAGGTTCAAGTCCTCTCTGCCGCACCACCCGAACCCAAAACGGGGTGAATGCCCGGCGACTTCGTAGTATTACGATTGTACGTCTGCCACCGGTGCCTATATCAATCAGGCAAGGCGAAACACCCATGGCGAATAATCAAGTGAAGCAGAACAGGCGGAGGAACCGGGTCGGGCTCGGCGGCCACAAACGGCACGGGATCGTGGCGCGCCTGCGGGGCTATTTTTTTGCCGGCCTCCTGACGGTCGCGCCGATCGGCCTGACGGCCTGGCTGTTCTGGGTGCTCCTGAAGTTCGTCGATTCACGGATCACGCCGCTCATCCCCGAGGCCTACAACCCGAACACCTACCTGCACGCGGTTGCGCCGTTCGACTTCGACATTCCTGGCGTTGGCCTGATTGTCCTCATCATTGCGCTCATCATCATCGGCGCGCTGACCAGGGTGCTGCTTGGGCGCACCCTGGTCCGGATGGGCGAAGCGCTGGTCAACCGGATGCCGGTCGTGCGCAGCGTGTATGGCGCTACGAAGCAGATCGTCGAAACCGTCCTGAAGAGCCAGTCCGATGCGTTCCGACAGGTGGTGCTGTTTGAGTATCCGCGCCGCGGCAGCTGGGCGATCGGCTTTGTGACGGGACAGACCAAGGGCGAGGTGCAGAACCTGACCGACGACGAGGTCGTCAACGTGTTCCTGCCTACCACGCCGAACCCCACGTCTGGATACCTGCTGTTCTTGCCGCGGCGCGAGATCATCCAGCTGTCGATGACGGTGGAGGAAGGGATCAAGATGATCATTTCCGGCGGCATCGTGACCCCGTCGGACGAGCGTTCGCTCGAGGCACAGCAAACTAAGCGTATCGGCCCCGCCGACGGGGACACGCCGACTATTCCGCACCACGCGGACCCCAGGCAAAATGCTGCCGGCGACTGATCAGCCCGCGCGGGCGTAGCGTACGGCCGCATCCCGCTCGAACAGGTAAAGCAGCGTCCTTAACGCGTCGCCGCGCGCGGTCTCGAGGCCCGGATCCCCCTCCATGATCAGGCGCGCATCATCCCGCGCGACGGCCAGCAACCCGCCATGCGCTTCCAGGTCGACCAGACGGAACTCCGGCAGGCCCGACTGGCGGGTGCCCAGCACATCCCCGGCACCGCGCAGGCGCAGGTCCTGTTCGGCTATCTCGAAGCCGTCGTCTGTTTCCCGCAGCACTCGGAGCCGCTCGCGGCCCGTGGCGCCAATCTCCCTGCCGTAGAGAAGGAGACAGGTCGCGTCCCGCTCGCCGCGCCCAATCCGCCCGCGTAGCTGGTGGAGTTGCGCCAAGCCGAACCGTTCGGCGTGCTCGATCACCATGACGGTCGCGTCGGGAACATCCACTCCGACCTCGATCACCGTCGTTGCGACGAGCACGTCAATTGGCGGCCCGTCATGCCCGGCAAACCGCGCCATCACGGCGTCCTTTTCTCTGCCCGGCATCTTGCCGTGCACGAGCCCAACGCGGTCGCCGAAATGTTCGCGCAACGCGGCGTACCGCGCGGTCGCCGCCGCAACGTCCAACGTTTCCGATTCCTCAACCAGGGGGCAGACCCAAAACACCTTGCCACCGGCCTCGAGCTGGCGGCGCACACCCGCGACGGCATCGTTCAGCCTATCGATGGAGGCGGTCGTCGTTGTTACCGGCTTCCGGCCCGCCGGCTTATCGCGCAGCTGGGATTCATCGAGATCACCATAGGCAGCGAGCATAAGGGTCCGTGGTATCGGCGTCGCCGTCATCAGGAGTACATCGACCGCCGAGCCCTTCTCGGCGAGGAGGAGCCGCTGGTGCACGCCGAACCGGTGCTGCTCGTCCACCACCGCGAGGGCCAGGTCCCGGAACGCGATGTCGCCCTGGAACAGCGCGTGGGTGCCGACCGCGAGCGGCATCGAACCGTCCGCGAGTCCCTCGAGCAGTGTGGCACGTGCCTTGCCCTTGTCGCGCCCGGTAATCAGAACGCAGGGCACGCCGGCCGCTTCGGCAAGCGGCGCGATGGTTGCATGATGCTGCTGGGCGAGAATCTCGGTCGGGGCCATCAACGCAGCCTGCCGCCCGGCCTCGACCGCCGTCAGCATCGCCATCAGCGCGACGATGGTCTTGCCGCTGCCCACATCGCCCTGCAGGAGACGCAGCATCCGGTGTTCGGCACTCATATCTTCGCCGATCTCTTCGATCGCGGTCTTCTGACTTTCGGTGAGCGCGAAGGGCAGGGCGCCGAGCACCAGCGATCGCAGGCTCCCGTTACCGACAATCCGGCGGCCGGCCTGGCGCCGCACGTGAGACCGCACCAGCATGATCGCGAGCTGGCTCGCGAGGAGCTCGTCGTAGGCGAGCCGCATACGCCCCGGCGCGTCCGGCGCGATGTCCCGCAGCTCCGTCGGCGCGTGGGTGGCGTTCAGTGCCGCTTGCCAGCCCGGCCATTCACGCTGCGTGACCAGCGCACTGTCGAGCCATTCGGGCAGGTCCGGCGCGCGGGTGATGGCACCGCCGACAGCCTTGCCGACGACGTTTTGGGATATGCCATCCGTGAGTGGATAGACCGGCTGCACGCGCATCACCGCATCCCGTTCATCCGGCTTGGCAACGATATCCGGATGGGTCATCTGGAGCTTGCCGTCGTAGAGCTCGGCGGTCCCGCTCACAAGCCGCACCCCACCTTCGGGCAGTGCGTTGCCAAGATAGTCCGGCCGACCGTGGAAATAGACGAGGGTGATTTCGCCCGTGTCGTCACGGCAATCGATACGGTACGGGATTCGCCGGTTGCGTGCGGGCGAAGGGTGATGCTTCACCACCGTCAACTCCAGCGTTGCGACCCGGCCCGCCTCGAGATCGACGAGGTTCGGGCTGTAGCGCCGATCGACGACCCTCGACGGCAAATGCCAGAGCAGATCAACAATCTGTGGCCCGGCCAGGCGCTCCAGGTTTGCACCGATCCGCGACCCGACACCCTTGAGAGCCGTCACAGGCGCAAAAAGCGGGAAGAGAATCTCAGGGCGGGCGCGTTGGGGCACGGCGGCACCGAATTATGGGGTTCACGCGGCTGACAGCCGATCACGGGAAGGCTATATCCTACGAGGCATGAACGCCCGAGTCAGTAGCAGCCCGGCAGGACCGGAACGATGACCACAAATACCACCGACGAAGCGCGCGAAAGCCGGATCAGGCGTCTGGTCTATCGCAGCATTTATACCGGTACTAAGGAGACCGATATCATTCTCGGAACCTTCGCGCGGCGTACGCTGCACACCCTCGACGATACCATGCTGGATGAATACGAGGCCCTGATCGAGAACAGCGACCCCGATCTCTATATGTGGATCAGCGGCCGCAAGCCGGTGCCAGCGGACTGGGACGGCCCGATTATGAGGCGTCTGCAAGAATTCAAGCTCGATAACTGACTTGCTGTTAGCTCCAAACTTCGAATGGGGGCCGACGGGCTCCAGCACGCGCTTCACCGGCGTGCCCGACGGGTGCGACGCGCTTCTGATCGCTGCGTTGCTCGAACACGCGTCCGCTCCCCTGTTGCATATTTCGAGCGACGATCTGGGGATGAACCGACTCGCAGAGGCCGTCGCCTTCTTCAGCCCGATGACCCGGCTGCTCAAGTTTCCCGCCTGGGACTGCCTGCCCTATGACCGGGTACCGCCACGCGCGGAGCTGGTTGCAGAGCGCATGGCAACCCTCGGAGTACTCGGTCAGACGGAACGACAGGCCACGGAGCCGGCAACGCTCGTCCTCACCACCGTTGCCGCCATCCTGCAACGTGTGCCGCCGCGCGCCCGGGTCGAAGACGCCCGCATCGAAATCATACCCGGACGGACGGTCGATTTCGCGAACGTGATGACGTTCCTCGCCGCGAACGGCTTTCACCGCACGGAAACGGTGCGCGAGCCGGGCGAGTTCGCGAGCCGCGGCGACATCATCGACATTTTTCCGCCGGGGTATGCCGAGCCTGTCCGCATCGATCTCTTTGGCGACGAAATCGAGAGGCTACGACGTTTCGATCCCCTGAGCCAGCTGACGACGGAATCGATCTCGAGCCTGATACTCCTGCCGGCGAGCGAGATCCTGCTCGACGACGATACGATTGCACGGTTTCGTTCGGGGTACCGGGCCCAGTTTGGTGCGGTACGCGGCGACGACCCGCTCTACGAGGCCGTCAGCGAAGGTTTGCGTCACGCGGGCATGGAGCACTGGCTGCCGCTCTTCTACAAGGTACCGGAAACCCTCTTCGATTATTGCGATGGTCCGGTCATCTTGGGCGCCCAGACCGCCGATGCCGTTCGGGAACGTTTCGACCAGATTGCCGACCACTTCACGGCCCGCGCCAATGCACCGGACCGGGCAGAAGGCGAAGCCCCTTACAATCCTTTGCCGCCTGACGCCCTTTATCTGTCGCCGGACGAATTGATGGATTTGTACGAGGGACGGGTAATCGCTGAATTCGACGGTTTCGAGACGCCGGACAGCGAGGGAGGCAGTCATTCCATCGGCGGGCGCAGAACGATCGATTTCGCCGAGGCCCGCAACCGGGTCGACACCAACCTGTTCGACGCCGTACGAACCCGCATCCGCAATGAGCAAGTCGAGGGACAGACCATCGGCATCGCGTGCTACACGACCGGTTCGCGCGACCGTCTGACCCAGCTCCTCAAGGATCACGACATCGACACCGCGCTTCCGGTCGCGGGCTGGGACAGTGTGCTCGCCGCAACGCAGGATCAGGTGCCCGTTTGCGTCCTACCGCTAGAACATGGCTTCACGCTTCCCGGCCGGACTATTTATAGCGAGCAGGACATTCTCGGCGATCGGCTAGTCCGACGCCGGCGCCAGGCGAAACCCTCCGAGCATCTCATCTCGGAGATGTCGAGCCTGTCTCTCGGGGACATCGTGGTCCATGCAGATCACGGAATCGGGCGCTACGATGGTCTCGAAACGCTCGAAATCGGCGGCGCTCCCCATGACTGTCTGCGACTTGTCTATGCGGGCGACGACAAGCTTTTCCTCCCGGTCGAGAACCTCGACCTGCTGTCGCGCTACGGCTCGGAGGAGGCGGGTGTGCAGCTCGACAAGCTGGGCAACGCCAGCTGGCAGGCACGGCGGGCACGGGTCAAGAATCGCATCACGGATATGGCCGACAAGCTGATGGCACTGGCTGCCGAACGCGAGCTGCGTCACGCACCGAAGCTGACGCCGCCTGCTGGCCTCTATGAAGAGTTCTGCGCTCGGTTCCCGTTCAGCGAAACCGAGGACCAGAAACGCGCCATCGACGACACCGTCGCCAGCCTCGCGGCAGGCAAGCCTATGGACCGGCTCGTATGCGGAGACGTCGGCTTCGGGAAGACCGAGGTGGCCTTGCGCGCCGCCTTCGTGACAGCGCTGAGCGGACGCCAGGTTGCCGTGGTCGTTCCCACGACATTGCTGGCGCGCCAGCATTTCCGAACCTTCGAAGAGCGCTTCAAGGGGCTCCCGGTCCGGATCGCGCAGCTCTCGCGTTTGACGACGGCCAAGGAAGCCCAGGATGTGCGGACGGGCATGAAGAACGGGCAGATCGATATCGTGATCGGCACCCACGCGCTCCTGTCTGATGCCATCACCTTCAAGGACCTCGGCCTGCTCGTCGTCGACGAGGAACAGCATTTCGGCGTCGCACAGAAGGAGCGGCTCAAGGGACTGGGTGGCGATGTCCATGTACTGACCCTGACGGCCACCCCGATCCCGCGCACCCTGCAACTCGCGCTCACCGGCGTGCGCGAGCTCAGCCTGATCGCGACCCCGCCCGTCGACCGCCTCGCGGTCCGCACTTTCATCCTTCCCTATGACGGGGTGACGATCCGCGAAGCAATAATGCGCGAGCATTTCCGCGGCGGACAAAGTTTCTATGTCTGCCCGCGGGTCAGCGATATCGAGCGTCTCAAGGAACAGCTGAAGGAACTCGTACCGGAGGTCTCCGTCGGCGTCGCCCACGGGCAAATGCCGGCCCGCACGCTTGAGGACGTCATGACCGCGTTCTACGACCGGAAGTACGAGGTGCTTCTGTGCACCAACATCGTCGAGTCCGGGCTTGATGTCCCGTCGGCGAACACGATCATCGTGCACCGGTCCGACATATTTGGACTCTCACAGCTCTACCAGTTGCGGGGCCGGGTCGGTCGTTCGAAGACCCGCGCCTACGCCTACCTGACCTTGCCGAATGACCGCATCCTGTCGGAGACCGCGCGGCGACGGCTCGACGTCATGCAGACGCTCGATACGCTGGGCGCCGGCTTCAGCCTCGCGAGCCACGACCTGGATATCCGTGGGGCCGGCAACCTGCTGGGCGAGGAACAGTCCGGGCATATCCGCGAGGTCGGCGTCGAGCTCTACCAGCAGATGCTCGAGGACGCCGTGGCGGTAGCACGCGAGGCTGGAAGCGGAGCGCTCCCCGAAGACGAATGGACCCCGGTGATCTCCATCGGCGCACCAATCCTGATTCCGGACGAGTATGTCGCCGACCTCGGTGTACGCCTGGGACTCTACCGACGTATCGCTTCGCTGGTGAACCCGGAGGAGATCGAGAGTTTCGCCGCCGAGCTCATCGACCGGTTCGGACCGCTGCCCAATGCCGTGGAGAACCTGCTCGAAGCCATCACCCTGAAACGCCTGTGCCGCGACGCAGGCGTCGAGAAACTCGACGCCGGTCCCAAAGGAGCAGTTGTAATCTTCCGGGAAAACGACTTCGCGAATCCCGCGGGGCTGGTCGCCTTCATTGCGCAGCAGTCCGGAACCGTGAAGCTGCGGCCCGATCACAAGCTCGTCTACCGGCGTGACTGGAACGACCCGAACAAGCGAGCCGTCGGTGTCCGGCGCTTCATGCGGAACCTGGCCGCGATCGCGGCAAACGAGACGGCCGGGGAACCCACCGCGCAGTAACCGGCGGACTATTCCGCAGCGATTCCCACGCTCGCTAGGTCTAACAGCGGGAAGAAGGCCTCGGGTTCCTGGGCACCGGAGATGGCGTAGTCGCCGTTCACGACGAAAAAGGGGACCGCGTTGATTCCCATGCGCCGGGCGCGCAAATCCTTGGCAACGACGGTGTCACGCTCCTCATCGCCGGCAAGGAACGCCGCCGTCGTATCGCGTTCGAGCCCCACGCGCGACCCGACCCGCAACAGCGTGACATCGTCGCCTATATCTTCGCCGTCGAAGAAGAAGGCCTTGAAGAGGGCCTCGACGACCGCATCCTGCATCCCGAACCTGTCGGCATACCGCACCAACCGATGGGACTGGATGGTGTTCGGCATTCGCGGGATTGCCTCGAAGTCGAAGGGAATGCGTTCCGCGTGCCCGGCGTGTGCGATTGTTGCATACACGCTTGCAGCACGTTCCGGTCCGCCGAACTTGCTTGCAAGATAGCGCTCCCGTTCCATGCCCGCGGCCGGCATGTCCGGGTTGAGTTGGAAGGCATGCCAGCGGATCGACACGTCGATGTCGTCGCGCGCCGCAAGCGCCCGCTCGAGCCGCCGCTTGCCGATGAAGCACCACGGGCACACCGTGTCCGAATATATGTCGATCTGGACCATGTCCGGAAACCTGCGACGGCCATCCCGACTGGTCAAGTCCGCCCGGTGCCCGATCATTACTTCTCGCGGTCGCACGCGCGGGGCATAATTGGGGAAGGGGGTTCACATGATTCTCGAACACCGTGCCTACACGATGAAGCCCGGCCTGCGGGAGCGTTTCTACGAAACCCAGGTCGAACGCGGGTTTGATGTCGTTCGACCCGTGATCGACCGGGTGATCGGCTATTTCTCGACCGTCAGCGGTCCGGCCGAGCAGGTTGTGCACATCTACGCGTTCGATTCTCTCGAGGACTGGCGCAGCCGCCTGCACGGTCTCTACGACGTCCCGGTACTCCAGCCCTATTTCCTGAAGGTGCGCCCGTTGATGCTGGCCCAGGAGAACCGGTTGCTCATGCCCGCGCCGGTCGCGGCGCTGACGCCCCACTTCTCGGCAGAGCACTACTGGACCCCAAGCGATGCGCCGCTTGCCGACCCGTCCAAAGTTCGCGATCTCCTGATCGAGGAGCAAATTGTCAGCATCACGCCGGGCGCGCTCCGGAAGTACTGGGAGCTCATCGACAAACACGGTCTTCCCGCGATGACACCGCTCCAGACCAACATGATCGGGACCTTCTACACTATCGCCGGACCGCTGCATCAGGCGTACCACTACTGGTTCTTCGATGGTTACGACGACCGGGTACGACGCCACAACGCGGTGCGGGCAAATCCCGAATGGACAAAGTTCCAGGAGGAAATCAGGCCCTACACCGTCGCGCAGGAAAGCAAGCTGATGGTCCCCGCGCCCGTACCCGAAATGGTCCCGCTCTTCCGCTCCGCCTGAGTGTCATAGAACCGTCACCAATCGGTAACATTGCGTCGCTATCCAACTCCTGTTGCCTCCTGACGGCAACCACGGAGGTCTGAACATGAACGCACCAGCCTACAACGTACTTTTCATATGCACTGGGAATTCCGCACGCAGCATACTCGGTGAGGCGATCATGAACCGTTCGGGCGGGGGCAGCTTCAACGCGTTCAGCGCCGGCAGCCATCCCACAGGAATGGTCAATCCGGACGCCGTTGCGCTCCTGAAAAGCCTGAACCATCCGACCGAAGGCCTTCGCTCCAAGAACTGGGACGAGTTTGCCGAGGAGGGCGCACCGAAGCTCGACTTTGTGTTCACCGTTTGCGACCAGGCCGCCGGCGAGATGTGCCCGATCTGGCCGGGTCAGCCGGTGTCGGCGCACTGGGGCTTGCCGGACCCGGCCGCCGTAACGGGTACCCAGGCTGAAATAGCCGCCGCGTTCGCCGAGACCTACCGGATACTGGACAATAGGATCGAGGTCTTCATCAACCTGCCACTGGCATCTCTCGACGCACTCTTCCTGCAGGCCCGGCTCGACGCGATCGGCCAGGATTTGCCGGAATCGGCGTAGGCTCAGCGCATGGATACGCATGATCTGCCGCGACGGCTGGGCGCGGAATTCATCGGGACTGCCTTCCTGCTCGCGACCGTCGTCGGGTCGGGCATCATGGGCGAGATCCTGTCCGGCGGTAATGTCGCGCTCGCGCTGCTGGGTAACACGGTCGCCACGGGTGCGATCCTGGTCGTGCTGATCCTGGTCTTCGGTCCGATTTCGGGCGCCCACTTCAATCCTGCAGTGACCCTGACATTCCTGTTGCGGCGCGAGATTACGGTCCCGCACGCGATCATCTACGTGATCGTGCAGATCGTTGCGGCCCTGTTCGGAGTGTTCGTCGCCCATGTGATGTTTGGCGAGCCGGCCTTCACGGCGTCGGTAAATATCCGGACCGGCGTCGGACAGTGGACCGGCGAGTTCGTCGCGACCTTCGGGCTGGTTGCCGTGATTCTCGGATGTCTGCGGTTCCGTCCGGACGCTGTGCCCTATGCCGTCGGCCTGTTCATCACCGCGGGCTACTGGTTTAGCTCGTCGACATCCTTCGCCAACCCCGCGGTCACCATCGCGCGCTCCGTCACGGACAGCTTCAGTGGAATCCGACCCGACGACGCGCCGCTATTCATTCTGGCGCAGTTGGGAGCCGCCATCGTGGCAACGGCAGTCTTCGCCTGGTTCGCCGCGAACGATTCCCGCGAGGAGGGCTGATCCGGCTCAGAAGAGCCCGGTGCGGAGTTCAATCGTCGGACCGTCCTCCAACCGCGCGATATCGGTACCGCCGAGTCCGTTCACACGTATCACGCCACGCACTTCCTCGATATAGGCCTCGCCCCGCTCGGAGTAGGCTTTCAGACCCTCCACCAGAACGGTTCCCCTCGGCACCTGGCCCGCCTTGCGCGCGGCCGACCGCATGGCCCGGAAGGGGCGGTAGGCAGGGTTCGTATTGAGGTTCAGCGCATAACCCCGCACCGAAGCGATCGGCGTCTTGAAACTCCTCACCCGATAGTCCCCGAGATCCTCGCGTTGCTCTCCGGGTTTCATGCCTTTGCCATAGGTCCACTGGCCAAAGAGGGCATTTCCTTCCACCGCGAAGCGCGATAGCGCATAGGCGCTTTCGATCGCGCCCTGGGCCAGCGCGAGGGACGGCGGTACGATATCGACTCGCGCGCCCAGGCTTGCGAGCTGATCGGGCGACAGCGGTGACTTGGCGTCCGCTTTATCCGGATCGATCACCTTGTACCGCTCGGCGAGTGCGCGCAGCCACTTGCGCTCGTCCGCCGCCAACACCTGTCCGGAGGCGATGCGCTTGCGCAGTTCGCCGAGCCTCGTCCGGTTGGCACGAATGTCCTTGTTCACTCGGAGCACCAACGGCAGCAACGTTCGGAAGAACAAGCTTTTCTTCTGCTTCACATCCAGATCGCGGGCCCAGTCCTCCGGAACGGTGGTAATGAACACCGGCGGTACCTCCGCATTGCCGGCGCGCAATGCCTGCATCGTGTAGCCCTGCTCGATAAAGTAGCTGTGCAACTGTTCCGGCGATTTCAGGCGGACGGAGGCACCGCCCGAGGGACCGAGAGCAAACCAGCACAGAATCGCGACCACAAGTACGAACAGGGCCAGCACGAGACCGCGACGACCCGCAAGGAACGGGACTCGCTGACCGAGTTTCTCGCAAAATAGGCGCACGCGGAGTTCCATCCCAGGGTTCGCAATTCGCCCATTTCGGGCGGAAACGGTTTGGCCTTTTCAAGCCGGATTGCATACAGTCTCAATCTTGAATCCGGCGCCAACGCGACGCCAAAGTATCAGAACGCAACCGGGAGGAAAGACCATGGCAGACGGTCCACCGACACGCTCACAAATTCTCGAAGCCAGCGGCGACATGCTCAAGTGGCAGGTCTACGCGATCCACACCTTCCCCGAGAACGGCATGGGGCCGGTCATGGAGAATATCGGACCGCACCTGGCGCATCAGGCCAAGATGGAAGAAGAGGGCGTATACATCGCCGCCGGCCCCCACTGGGCCGATGACGAGGAGACTTGGGAAGGCGAGGGCCTCATCATCGTGCGCGCCCGCGACCTCGCCCACGCGCGCGAGATTGCCGAGTCCGATCCCATGCATTCGAGCGGCGCACGCTCGTTCCGGGTCCGTCCCTGGCTCATCAACGAGGGGACGATCACCGTGAAGGTCAGCTTCGCCTCGGGTGCGCGCGAAGTTTCCTAAATAATTCATGTGCTTATGCTATGCAGCGGCCGTCCAATCCGGGCGGCCGTTCGCATTTTCGCCGCAAACGGGCGGAATCATGTTCGTATAGGCCAAAATGACAAACTTCTTGCTTATCGGACGGGAGATTACCCATTCATCACGCAAAACGAGACAAGGCAGGCACACGATGAGAAAATTCTGATTGGGCTGGGCGTACTGGTGGTCATTGTAGCCGTCGGGGTGTTCGTATTCCTCGGCAACCTCAACGACATCGTGCGTGCCGCCGTCGAGAAGGTCGGCTCGGACATGACCCAGACCAACGTGGTCTTGAACGAGGTCGACATCGAGCTCACCTCGGGCAAGGGCGCGCTGCGCGGCTTTCGGTTCACGAACCCCAGCGGCTTCAGCGATGACGACGCATTCAAGTTCGATGAGGTCAGCGCAACATCGATCTCTCCTCGGTCCGCAGCGATCCGGTGATCATCAAGGAGGTCATCATCTCCGGTCCCGAGGTCGTGTATGAGTTCGGCGACGACGGCGATAGCAACCTCGACAAGCTGAACAAGGCCGTCCAGTCGAAGGCCGGCGGCGGCGGTTCGAAGAGTTCCGGCGGCGGTGATGCTCCGAACATCGTGATCGAGAGCCTGGTGCTGCAGAACGGCAAGGTCGCCGTGGTGGCACCGCTTCTCAACGAGAAACTCTCCGTGCCGCTTCCGACGGTCCGCCTGAAGGACATCGGCAAGGACGGCTCCGGCGCGACCCCCGAAGAAATCGCGACCCAGATCATGGACGCGGTCCTGAAAGGAGCGCAGAACGCTGTTGCGAGCGCCAAGATCGACGTCGACAAGCTGACCGGCGCGGCCATGGAAGAGGTCGAGAAGGCCGCCGGCGAGGCGACGAAGGCCCTTGAGGGCGCCACCGAGGGCGCCGGCAGCATGGGCCAGGACGCTGGCGACGCGGTCAAGGGCCTGATCAAGGGGCTCGTCAAGTAGCCAGCAACGCAAACGATCAAATTTTCGGAAAGGGCG
>JAYPRP010000034.1:3104-25391 GCA_038132575.1 Rhodospirillaceae bacterium | reverse complement strand
TCTGATGTGTATAAGACACACCCCCTCCACACCCGCGACGGGCCCGCCGGAACCGGGGGGCCCTTTTCATGTCCGGAGCGTGTATAAATGCAGCCAACGCGGCCGCATGAGAGCCGCTCTGGATTTTGCCCGGGAGATACAACGTGCAGCACAGCAAAGACCGCATCCTGACGACCCATGTGGGCAGCCTGCCGCGCCCGCAGGACCTAGAAGACCTGCTCTACAAGGTCGAGTTCGGCGAGGACTACGACCCGGAGGTCTTCGACGCGACGGTGACCCGCGCGGTCGCCGACATCGTGGCGCTGCAGCGCGAATGGGGCCTCGACGTGATCAACGACGGCGAGATGTCCAAGACCGGCTACGCCACCTACATCCAGCAGCGGCTGGACGGATTCTCCGGCGACAGCCCCTCGGTGCGCTTCGACGATCTGTCGAACTTCCCCGGCTTCCGCAAGATGCTGGCCCGCATGGCCGACACGCGCCGCCTCAACCGTCCCTGCTGCACCGGCGAGGTGGTGATCCGCGACCGCGAGCCCATGCGCAAGGACCTGGAGAACCTGACCGCGGCGGCCGACGGCAGCGACGCGACCGAGTTCTTCATGAACGCCGCCTCCCCGGGCGTCATCACGGTGTTCCAGCACAACGAATACTATCCCGACGACGACGCCTACCTGGAGGCGCTGTCGAAGGTCATGCGCGAGGAGTACGAGGCGATCGCGAACGCCGGCTTCGTGCTCCAGATCGACTGCCCGGACCTCGCCATGGGCCGCCACACGGAGTATCGCGAGCTGTCGGACGCGGACTTCCTGAAGCATGCCGAGATGCAGATCGAGGCCCTCAACGCGGCGCTGGAGAACGTCCCGGCCGACCGGGTGCGCATGCACATCTGCTGGGGCAACTATGAGGGCCCCCACCATCTGGATATCCCGTTCGAGGCGATCTTCGACGTGCTGATGAAGGCCAAGCCCCAGGGCCTGCTGGTGGAATCCTCCAACCCGCGCCATGCCCATGAATGGCGCGTGTTTGAGACCAAGGCGCTGCCCGACGACAAGATCATCATGCCGGGCGTCATCGACAGCGTGACCAACTACATCGAGCATCCCGGCGTCGTCGCGGACCGGATCTGCAACTACGCCAACGTGGTGGGCCGCGAGCGCGTCATCGCCGGCGCGGACTGTGGCTTCGCTACCTTCGCCGGCATCGGCAAGGTCGATCCGGACATCGCGGTCGAGAAGTTCAAGTCGCTGGTCCGCGGCGCGGAGATCGCATCCGAGCGGCTCTGGGGCTAGTCCGCCCTAACCGCTCACTCGACGACGAGCGGCGCGAGGCCCGCGCGGACGTGGTCGGGCACCGGGATCGGCTTCATCTCGCCCGGGCGCACATAGACATGCACGAAATGGCCCGTCGCAGACGGCGTTTCGGCGCCATGCTTGAATATCCCGATCTCGTAGGTCACCGATGAGTTGCCCAGCCGGCGCACGCGCACGCCCACGTCCAGCACGTCGGGAAAGGCGATCTCGCTGTGGAACCGGCAACCGGTCTCGACGACCATCCCGACGGGTTCCGTCTTCCGGTAGTCGAGGCCCGTGAACCGGATCAGGAACTCGTTCACCGCCGTATCGAAGTAGGAATAGTAGGTCACGTTGTTGACGTGGCCATAGACGTCGTTGTCCATCCAGCGGGTGGGGACCTCGAGGAAATGCGGGTAGTTCGCGCGCCGCTCGTCGCGCTCGGATTTCTTGTCGCTCATCGTATCTCGCCGAGAAATGCTGAAAGAATGTCGATCGTCTCGTTGGGACGCTCGACCATGATCATGTGGCCCGTGTCGGGCAGGACAGTGCTGCGGACGTCCCGGATCGTCGCACGCAGCCCCTTCGAGGCCCCCACCGGAGTCATCCGGTCGCCCGCGCCCATCACGAAGAGGGTCGGGCAGGAAACCTGCGCCGCGGCCTCGAGCGCGCCGGTCCAGTCGTTGCACGCCGCGAGGTCGGTGCCGAGCACATCATCGGGACCGGACGCCAGCATGGCACGCCCGCCGCCGCGCAACCAGAGGCCGGGGGCCTGGTGGCCGCCCTTGTGCGCCGGCTTGCCGAAGCCCCAGTCCGTGATCAGCTCCCATGCCACCGAATCGTTGGCCGCGGCGGCGGCGAGCAGGTCCGGATGCACCTGCATATGATCGGACGGGCCGATGAGGGTGAGCGACGCCGCGCGCGCGGGCTGCGCCGCCGCGGCGGCCAGTACGATCAGCGATCCCATGGAATGGCCCGCCAGGTGTACGCTGTCGGCTCCGGCCGCATCGACGAAGCGCCAGAGCCAGGCCGCGAAATCATCAATCGTCGTCGGACTCGCGCCGCCGGAGCGGCCGTGCCCCGGCAGATCGGGCACCAGCACGTTGAAGCCGTGATGCGCGAAATAGCGGGTCTGCAAACCCCACGAACTGTGGTCGTTGCCGCCGCCATGGATCAGCACCAGGGTCGGCTGGGCCGCGTCGAAGTCGCGCCCGCCGGTGTGAACGAAGACGGGATGGCCGTCGGTCTCGATCTCCATCGCGCGGCCCCTATTTCTGCGAGGCGCGAAGCGCCTGCTTCAGATCGCCGATGATGTCGCCCGTATCCTCGAGCCCGATCGCGAGCCGCACCATCTCCTCGCCGACACCGGCCGCCGCAAGGTCGTCGGCGCTCATCTGCTGGTGGGTCGTGCTCGCCGGATGGATCACGAGCGACTTCGCGTCGCCGACATTCGCGAGGTGTGAAAACAGCTCCAGCGCCTCGATGAACTTCGCGCCCGCGCGTCGCGGCCCCTCGGTCCCCGGCTTGATCCCGAAGGTGACGATCGCCCCGGCCCCGTCCGGCAGCAACGACCGGGCGAGCGCGTGGTCGGGATGGCTCTCGAGACCGGGGTAGGTCACCCACGCGACCTCGTCCGCGCCCGCGAGGAACTCCGCCGTCGCCATCGCGTTCTCTACGTGGCGGGCCATGCGCATGGGCAGGGTCTCGAGCCCCTGCAACAGGTAGAAGGCGGTCTGGGGCGCCATGCAGGCCCCGAAATCCCGCAGGCCCTCGGCCCGCGCCCGCATGATGAAGGCCGCCGGCCCGAACTCCTCGGCGAAATCCAGGCCGTGATAGCCCGCATAGGGCTCTGTCATGCCGGGAAACTTGCCCGACGCTTCCCAGTCGAAGTTGCCGCTGTCGATCAGCACACCGCCGATGGCCACACCATGACCGCCGATCCACTTGGTCGCGGAATGCATGATGAGGTCGGCGCCATGCTCGAAGGGACGCAGCAACGCGGGTGTGGCGAAGGTGGAATCGACCAGCAACGGCAGGCCCGCCGCGTGAGCCACGTCCGCCACGGCGGCGATGTCGAGTACTTCGAGACCCGGATTGCCGATGGTCTCGGCGAAGACCAGCCGCGTCTCGTCACGGATCGCGGCCCTGAACGCCTCGGGATCGCGCGGATCGACGAGCGTGGTCTCGATCCCGAACCGCGGCAACGTGTGCTGGAACAGGTTGTGGGTGCCGCCATAGATGTTGCGCGAGGCGACGATGTGCCCACCCGCATCCATCAGGGTCATCACCGCGAGGCTCATCGCCGCCTGCCCGCTCGCGGTGCCGATGGCGCCGACCCCGCCTTCCAGCGCCGCCATGCGCTCCTCGAAGACCGCGACGGTGGGGTTCGAGATGCGCGAATAGATGTGTCCGGCCCGCTCCAGGTTGAACAGGCTCGCCGCATATTCGACGTCCGGGAAGACGTAGGAGGTCGATTGATAGATGGGCGCGGCGCGGGCGCCGGTCACGGGATCGGGGTGCTGGCCCGCATGCAGGCTCAGGGTCGAGAACTTCAGATGCTTCGGGTCGATCATGAAAATGTCCGCAGGCGGCCTGGATCTCCGCGGAATTTATCGCAACACGATCCGCGCTTGAACCGGCGCGATCGAAATCCACAAAAGAAAACCGCTCCGGAAGGGGGGCCCGGAGCGGCTCGAAGTCAAACAGGGAGGCAAAAAAGGATCTGGGTTGATCCAAAATCGATGGGTCTTTGGGAGGAGCCATCACGATCAGTCTCGCCGGGAAAGTCTAAAGAATGGTTAACCGCGCGCCCTAAACGAAAAACGGGCCCCGAATTCGAGGCCCGCTCCGATAATCTGTTTTTATTTTCTGAGACTTAGTTGTCGCCCTGGTTGTTCCCGCCGATGCGCACATCCGCCATCCAGTCCGGGATGCGGCTCTGGGACGGCTCTTCCTCGGGAATCAGGTCGGCGCTGATCGGCCGGCGGTCGTCCGCGGCCGGCTGGCGGCCGGCCTTGCGGGCCTTCTCCACCGCCTCGTCGAGATCGACCTGGCGGCAGAGGCCGATGGTCACCGGGTCGCGCGGCTGGATCTGCGAGGAGTTCCAGTGGGTCCGGTCGCGGATCGCCGTGATCGTCGGCTTGGTTGTGCCGATCAGCTTGCCGATCTGCGCATCGCTGAGCTCGGGGTAGTAGCGCACGAGGTAGGCGATCCCGTCGGGCTTGTCCTGACGCTTCGACACCGGAACGTAGCGAGGGCCCTTGGTGCGCTTGACCGGCGCCGGGTTGTCGGATTCCTGGAGGACGAGGCGCGCGGCCGGGTCAGCCTGGCAGCGCTCGATCTCGGACCATTCGAGCTGACCGTTGGCGACCGGGTCGAGCCCGCGCATGCCCACGCCGACCTCGCCGTCGGCGATGCCCTGGATCTCGAGCATGTGCATGCCCGTGAAGTCCGCGATCTGCGCAAATGACAGCGAGGTGTTCTCGACCAGCCAGATCGCCGTAGCCTTCGGCATCAACGGAGGTGCCATGAAATCTCCTTTCGCCGGTCGTCCGCGCCCGCGCGGCCGATACGGCCCAAATTCGTCATCCCTGTGGGGGTTCGGCCCCTATATATGCGGCGTTCCGCCGAAATGCAAAGCGCAACGGCACCGTGACCCTACGCCATATCCAGAATGATCTTGCCGATATGGGTGCTGGTTTCCATGAGCGCGTGGGCGGCGGGTGCCTCTTCCATGGGGAAGGTCGCGTGGATGACCGGGGCCAGCTCGCCCGACGCGAACAGGGGCCAGACCTTTTCGCGCAACGCGGCGGCGATAGCGGCCTTCGCGGCGACGGACTGGGGCCTGAGCGTCGAACCGGTCAGCGTCATGCGGTTCATCATGATCTTCGCGAGATTGATCTCCGTCCTGGGCCCGCCCATCAGTGCGATCTGCACGATGCGTCCGTCGGCCCGGAGCACGGAGATGTTCCGAGGCGTGTAGTCGCCGCCGACCATGTCGAGGATGACATCGACGCCGGGGCCGCCGCCCATGTCCGCCGTCAGCGCCGCGATCACTTCCTCGAACGCCTCTTCCTTATAATTGATGGCGCGGGTCGCACCGAGGGTCTCGCAGAAAGCCGCCTTCTCCGCCGTGCCGACCGTGGTGTAGATCGCTTCCGCGCCAAACGTCTTGCAGAGCTGGATCGCGGTCGTACCGATGCCGCTCGACCCGCCATGTACCAGGAAGCGCTCGCCGGCCGTGAACCGGCCGCGGTCGAAGACGTTGGTCCAGACGGTAAAGAAGGTCTCCGGCACGCCCGCGGCCTGCAACATGTCGAGGCCGTCGGGCACCGGCAGGGTCTGGGTACCGGGCACCGCGACATACTCGGCATAGCCGCCGCCGGAGACGAGCGCGCAGACCGCGTCCCCCGGCTTCCATTCGCCGGCGCTGTCGCCCACGGCGACGATCTCGCCCGCGACTTCGAGGCCGGGCAGGTCGGACGCGCCCGGCGGCGCGGGATACAGCCCCTTGCGCTGCGCCACATCCGGGCGGTTCACGCCGGCGGCCGCCACCCGGATCAGGACATCGCCCGCGCCCGGTTCGGGCACGGGACGCTCCGTCGGCACCAGCACCTCCGGTCCGCCGGGCTCCGAAATCTCGATCGCGCGCATCGTTGCCGGTAACGCCATGGTCCCCTCCGATCCGGGTCTCAGTCTTTCTGATGGTTGCGGGCGCAATCTAGGCGCGTCAAACTCGATGTACAACGACATGCCGCACGCGGCCACGCAGGGCGACGGGGAGTGGACGATGAGCCTGGATGACGATCTGGAACCGACGTTCCAGGGCCACAAGAACGGCTTCGACGAGATGAACGTCGAGAGCCTTTCGGTCGAGGAACTCAAGGCCTATATCGAGCATGCGAAGAGCGAGATCGCACGCGCCGAGGCCGAGATTGCCGGCCGCGAGGCGCTGCGCGGCGACGCGGACGCATTGTTCAAAAGCTAGGTTCAAGAAACAAAAAATCAGGGTTCGGCGCCGGCAACGGGCGCCGGGAGGAAAACATGGCCAATCATTTCGAAACCGGCATGGACAAGAACGCGGCGAACTACACGTCGCTGTCGCCGCTGAGCTTCATCCGGCGTTCCGCGACCGTCTATCCGGACCGGGCGGCCGTCGTTCACGGCGAGACCAGTTTCACCTACCGCGAGTTCTACGCACGCTGCCGACGGCTCGCCTCGGCGCTCAGCGAACGCGGCATCGGCGCAGGCGACTGCGTCGCGATCATGTCGCCCAACACGCCGCCGATGCTCGAGGCCCATTTCGGGGTGCCCATGACCGGGGGCGTGATCAACGCGCTGAACTACCGCCTCGACGCCAAGGCCATCGCGTTCATCCTCGACCATGGCGAGGCCAAGGTGATCCTGACGGACACCGAGTTCGCGCCCGTCATCAAGGAGGCGCTCGCGCTGGCCGAGGTCGACCCGATCGTGATCGATATCGACGATCCCGAGGGACCGGGCGGCGAGAAACTCGGCGAGATGGACTATGAGGCCTTTATCGCGACCGGCGACCCCGAATTCGAATGGTCCCTGCCCGCCGACGAGTGGAATGCGATCGCCCTCAACTACACCTCGGGCACCACGGGCAACCCCAAGGGCGTGGTGTTCCATCATCGCGGCGCCTACCTGAACGCGATCGGTAATGTCTTCACCTGGGGCGCGACGGGCGGGCCGGTCTATCTCTGGACCCTGCCGATGTTCCACTGCAACGGCTGGTGCTTCACCTGGGGCGTCACCGCTGTCGCCGGCACCAATGTCTGCCTGCGCAACGTGAACTCCGCGTCGATCTACGAATCCTTCGAGACCAAGGGCATCACCCATCTGTGCGGCGCGCCCATCGTGATGCAGATGGTGGTCAACGCGACCGCGGAGGAACGGCGGCCGTTCGATCAGCAGATCGAGTTCATGACCGCCGCCGCGCCGCCGCCCGCCGCCGTGCTCGCGGCGATGGCCGAGGAAGGCATCACCGTGACCCATGTGTACGGGCTGACGGAAATCTACGGCCCGGCGATCATCTGCGCCTGGCAGGACGAATGGGACGATCTTCCCCTCGACGAGCGCGCGCGACTGCAGTCGCGCCAGGGCGTGCCCTACGAGGTCCTCGAGGACATGATGGTCGCGGACCCGGAAACCATGGAGCCCGTCGCGCAGGACGGCGAGTCCATGGGCGAGGTCTTCACCCGCGGCAACGTGACCATGAAGGGGTATCTCAAGAACCCGAAGGCGACCGACGATGCCTTCGCCGGCGGCTGGTTCCACACCGGCGACCTCGGCGTCTGGCATGCCGACGGCTATATCGAGCTGAAGGACCGGTCGAAGGACATCATCATTTCAGGCGGCGAGAACATCTCCTCGATCGAGGTCGAGGACGCGCTTTACAAGCACCCGGCGGTCGCCGCGGTGGGCGTGGTCGCCTGGCCGGACGAGAAATGGGGCGAAACGCCCTGCGCGTTCATCGAGCTCAAGCCCGGCGTGGAAGCGAGCGAGGACGACATGATCCAGCATTGCCGGGACAACCTCGCCCACTTCAAGTGCCCCCGGCACATCGTCTTCGGTCCCCTGCCCAAGACGTCCACCGGCAAGATCCAGAAGTTCAAGCTCCGGGACCAGGCCAACGAGCTGGCGAGCGCCGCCCAATAGGCGGTCACTCCCGCGCAGATATGCAAAAAGGCGGCCCGGGGGCCGCCTTTTCCGTTCTGTCCGACCGAGGCCCGGTCAGGCCTCTTCGAGGCTGACGATCGCGTCCTTCAGCTTGAGCTTTTCGCGCTTCAACTCGGTGATCACGGCCTGGTCCGGATTGGGGCGCTGCTCTTCGCCTCCAAGTTCCTGATCCAGAGTGGCGTGTTTGCGCTTGAGGTTCTCAATCCTGGCATCCGTGGACACGTGACATGTCTCCTTGTCTGGGCTGCGGCTCATCCGATTTGTAACCCTCGAATGCTAGGACGATTCACCAAGGCATGGAAAGGGCCGATGCCGCGCTGCGGTCCACAGGGGCTGCTATACTGGGACAGCGACACCAGCCGGAACGGGATGAAGCTTGTCGGACGACCACACATCGGAGCCGGGCCAGGAGGCCCTGCAGCACCGCCTCAACGAACTGCGTTCGGAGCATCGCGGCCTCGACGACGTGATCGCGCGCATCTCGGAGTCGCAGCCGTTCGACCAGTTGCAGGTGCAGCGACTCAAGAAGCGCAAGCTGGGTCTGAAGGATGAAATTCTTCAGCTCGAGGCCGAGCTGCTGCCCGACATCATCGCCTGAAGGATGGCGCGCGAACCGCGCGCTGCTCATTCGCCGGCGGCGCGGCTCTGCTTCTGCTAGTACATCGCCTGGTCCGCGCGCTGCAGCGCCTCGCCGGCATCCTCGGTGCCCGTGAAGGAATAGACGCCGTAGGACACGGACAGGGACACGGCCGTGCCCTCCCAGTCCAGCGGCGTCGCAGAAATCAGCGCCGACAGGGACGCCGCCTTCTCCGCCGCGACCTTCGGGCCGGCCTGGGCCAGGATCACGCCGAACTCGTCGCCGCCGAGGCGGCCGACAATGTCGGACTCGCGCACATTATCGGCCAGCAGCTCCGCGATCTGGCGCAGCGCCGCGTCACCGGCGGCATGGCCGTGGCGGTCGTTGATTTCCTTGAAACCGTTGATATCGAAATACAGCACGCTCGAACCGGCACCGTAGCGCTCGGCATAGGCGACCATGCGGCTCATCTCGCGCACGAAGGCACGGCGGTTGGCCACGGGAACGAGCGTGTCCTCGTCGGCGAGCTTCTCGAGATAGTTGATCCGGTTGCGCGCCTGGCTCAGCTCCTCGCGCATCCGCTGGACTTCGGTCATCAGTAGGTCGAGGGCCTGGCGCACCTTCGGCGTCAGATCGGCCTCGGTCAGGCCCGCGATCGTCGCGACGTCGCCGGCGGACGGCGGACCGCCGGCCTGGCCGGCGCCGGTTGCGCCGTATGCCTGTGCGGCCTGTTCGGTCGCGCGGACGGGCTTCGCCGCGCTCGTCCGGCCGGTCTGTGTGCGTTCGATCTTCATCCAAAGCCCGTCGGGGAGACACCAGAATCGGGCAAACAATTGGATTGCCACATAAATACGCTGCCCCAACCTATTCCGAAAGTGGTTAACAAATCTTTGCAGCGTGGCAGGAATCCCGGCAAATGCCGTCAGTCGCGCTTGCCACGTCGGGCCGCACACCTATAATCCGCGCTTTTCCGGGCCGGGCAGGCCCGAGGGAGCTAGCGATGGCAGACGCGCCGCTTGTCGGGATCATCATGGGCAGCCAGTCCGACTGGGAGACCATGCGCAACGCCGCGGAGACACTGGATGCGCTCGGGGTCGCGCACGAGGTGCGGATCGTGTCCGCCCACCGCACCCCGGACCGGATGTCCGACTATGCCAAGCAGGCGCGCGGGCGGGGCCTGAAGGTCATCATCGCGGGCGCCGGGGGCGCGGCACATCTTCCCGGCATGACCGCGGCGATGACCAGCCTGCCGGTCTTCGGCGTGCCGGTCGAGAGCAAGGCGCTGTCCGGCATGGACAGCCTGCTGTCCATCGTCCAGATGCCCGCCGGGGTGCCCGTCGGCACGCTCGCCATCGGCCGCGCCGGCGCGGTGAACGCCGCGCTGCTCGCGGCATCGGTCGTCGCGCTGGAGGATCCGGCCGTGGCCGACGCGCTCGACGCATGGCGGGCGAACCAGACCGACGCGGTGGCCGACGCCCCGACCGACGACGCCTGAGCCCGATGCCGGGCAACGCGGGCAACAGAGCGATCGCGCCGGGCGCCACGATCGGCATCCTCGGCGGTGGCCAGCTCGGCCGCATGACCGCGCTTGCGGCGGCCAACCTCGGTTATCGCTGCCATGTCTTCTGCCAGAGCGCCGACGAGCCCGCAGCGCAGGTCGCCGCCGCGACGACGCTCGCGCCGTTCGACGACACCGACGCGCTCGACGCCTTCGCCGCCCGGATCGACGTCGCCACGCTCGAGTTCGAGAACGTCCCCATCGCGACCCTGGAACGCATCGCCGCGCACACGCCCGTCCACCCGTCGCCCGCGGTGCAGGCGGTCGCCCAGAACCGGCTGCGCGAGAAGACGTTCGCCAACGAGCTCGGCATCGCGACCGCGCCCTTCCGCGCCGTCGGCGACGCGGACGAGCTGGCGGCGGCGATCGCGGAGATCGGCACGCCGTCCGTCCTGAAGACCGTCCGCTTCGGCTATGACGGCAAGGGCCAGGTCGGGATCGACGAAGGCACGGACCCGGCGCAGGCCTGGGCCGACAGCGGCGCCGGCCCCGACACCGACGGCGGCATCCTCGAGGGGTTCGTCGATTTCGAGCTCGAGATCTCGGTCATCGTCGCGCGGACCGAAGCCGGAGAAACGGCAGCGTTCGTCCCGGTCGAGAACCGGCACCGGAACCACATCCTGGACGAGACCATCGTACCCGCCCCCATCCCGGACGCGACGGCCGACGCGGCGCGCGACATCGCCGTCCGGCTGTGCGCGGGGCTCGACGTGGTCGGACTTCTGGCGGTCGAGATGTTCGTCACGGCAGACGGTGACGTGCTGGTGAACGAGGTGGCGCCGCGGCCGCATAATTCCGGGCACTGGAGCATCGATGCCGGCCGCACGAGCCAGTACGAGCAGCTCGTGCGCGCCATCTGCGGGCTGCCGCTCGGCGATCCGACCCGGCGCTGCGATGCGTTGATGAAGAACCTGATCGGCGACGAGGTCGAGACCTGGCGGGACGAGATCGACGATCCCCGCGCGCGGCTTCATCTCTACGGCAAGACCGAGACCCGCGCGGGCCGCAAGATGGGCCATGTGACCCGGCTGGGGGAAGCGTTCAGCGGATGAGCACAAACCACTCTCCCGACAGACGCTGGCGAGCGCACCCACAGACGAGACTGCCGTAATGCCTGGCTGGGCCGCCGTGAGGGGTCGCCAAACCTGGATCATTCTCGTCAGCGCACTGGCCGTCATCGTCATTTCCGCCGGCATCCAACAGACCTTCGGGCTGTACATGCTGCCGATCAGTGTCGAACAGGGTTGGGGACGCGAGATTCTGTCGCTGGCCCTCGCCGGCCAGGCGCTCATCATCGGCCTGACCACGCCCTTCGTCGCGGCGGTCGCCGATAAATGGGGGGCACCCCAGGTGCTGGCGGCGGGCGGGCTTTTATATGTCGTCGGCCTGGTGCTGATGTCGCAATCGGTCACGCCGGTCGCGATGTTCCTGAACGCCGGATTACTGGTCGGCATCGCCGCCGCCGCGATTGGCATGCCGCTGGTCCTGTCGATCGTCAGCCGCAATGTCAGCGCCGAGAGGCGCAGCGTGTGGCTCGGCACGGTGACGGCCTGCGGCACCCTCGGTCAGTTCCTCATCGTGCCCTTCAGCCAGCAGATGATCTCGGCCTATGGATGGCCTATCGCACTGATTGCTGTGGCCTGCATCGTCAGCCTCATCGTGCCGCTGGCATTGGCCATCCGCCGGACGAGCAGTACCAGCGCAGAAGCGCCCTCGACGCAGAAACTCGGTGAAGCACTCGTCGAGGCACGAAGTAATTCCGGCTATATCCTCCTGATTGTCGGGTTCTTCGTCTGCGGATTCCACGTCCGTTTTATCGCCGTTCACCTGCCGGCCTATCTCGGTGATCTCGCCTTCACGCCCCAGCTGGCGGCGACGGCGCTGGTCGTCATCGCCGTGTGCAACGGCATCGGCTCGTGGTGGTTCGGCTGGCTCGGCGGCCGCTACCGCAAGAAGCACCTGCTTTCCGGCCTCTACACGATGCGTTCTGTGGCGATCCTCGCATTCGTTGTCACGCCTCCCAGCACCGCCGGCGTGATGATATTCGCGGCGGCCATCGGTTTTCTCTGGCTCGGGACGGTGCCGCTCACGAGCGGCCTCGTCGCGCAGATATTCGGCACCCGCTATATGGCGACCCTTTTCGGCATCGTCTTCCTCAGCCACCAGATCGGTGCCTTCCTCGGCGTCTGGCTCGGCGGGCGCGTATTCGACGCGACCGGCTCCTACGAAACCATATGGTGGATCGCGATCGCGCTCGGATTCATTTCGGCCGCGATACACATAGCGATCAACGACCGGCCCGTGACGCGGCTGCAGGCGGCCGGGTAACGCAAACGCGCTCGGGAACGAAGGCCCGGGCGTTGGCTGGACGTCAGGCGCCGTCAGGCCCGGGAAAGCGCGTCCGCACGGTGCGCGAGGAGCCAGAGCCGAATCAGCCGACCCCGCGTTCGCGCAGGCGTTCCGAGACGAGGCGCGCGAAGCGCTGCGGGTTCGGGAGGAACCCGGTCGCGCGGCGCAGTTTCTCGCGCCGCTGGGGAATACGCATTACCCCGGCGATCCGCTGGTCTAGGAACGCCCGGGTTGCGGCACCGTCCTCGGATGCGTCGTCGAGCCAGAACAGCAGGGTCGCGGAATAGACACCCGCGAGGGTCAGGCGCTTCGTGTAGAAGTTGAAGTCCGTGGCGCGATCACCGGCCGCGTACCACATCTCGTCCACGGTCCGGTACAGGCAGGCGAGGCCCTTGCCGCCATGCTGGGGCTGCGCCAGACAGGTAAGCGCGCGGCGCACCGCCTCGCGATGCTCGCCGACCGCGTCGATCCGCGCGCGCACCAGGAAGGTGATCCGCTCGCGGAAGCGCATCGCGTCCCCGTCCGCCTCCTCGTAGGCGGCGACCATGGCCCGGTCCGCCTCGCCGCTCCAGAAGGCGATCAGCTCCGCGATGCCGCCCGGGAAGGAGAGTTTCGTCAGCTCGGGCGTGACCCCGGCATCCGCGGCGGCGGCGCGCAGGGACTTCGCGGACCAGCCGTCGAAGGGCACATGCGGCAGGATCGCGGCCAGCAGCGCGCGCCTGGTGTCGAGCAGATGGGTGTCGTCAGCCGTCATCGCCGTCCGGCTCGTCCTGACCGGTCGGGGCCGCCTGGCCCTTGCTCAGCTCCTCGACGAAGCCGAACTGGGACATGTCCTCGACCCGGCTGGGGTAGAGAATGCCGTCAAGGTGATCGCACTCGTGCTGGATCACCCGGGCATGGAAGCCCTCCGCCTCGAATTCCACCGTCTCGCCGTCGAGGGTCTGATGCGTGACATGCACCCGGTCGAACCGGCGGACGGCGCCGGCCATGCCGGGCACCGAGAGGCACGCCTCGAAGCCGAGGTTGGTCGCCTCGCCCACGGGCGTGACGACGGGGTTGATCATCGCGGTGAGCGGCACGCCGCCGGCATCGCCGCCGTCCGTACTGTCTTGCTCGGCCGCGGCGCGCGCGCCCTCCACCATGTAAACCACGATCCGCCAGGGCATGTGCACCTGGGGGGCGGCGAGGCCGGTGCCGTCGGCGTCCTCCATGGTCTCGATCATCGCATCGACGAGCCGCGCGACCTCGGGCGCCGTGGGGTCCGGCACCTCGGCGGCGCGCTCGCGCAGGATAGGATGCCCCATCCGGGCTATCTTGAGTATCGCCATGGCCGGAATATGCGTTTGCGGCCGGCCGCAGTAAAGGGCGCGGGCAAAGCAGGCTCGCGCCCGCCCGCACGATGGCGTTATCCTTGCCGCAACATTCGCAGCAGGAGCGGCCCCTTGTCCGCACTCACCTACATCGACGGCGACTGGCACGAGGGCAATGTGCCCGTGATCGGTGCGACGTCCCATGCCATCTGGCTGGGCTCGATCGCGTTCGACGGCGCGCGCGCCTTCGAGGGGGTGACGCCCGACCTCGACCGCCACTGCCAGCGGGTGGTCAATTCCGCCGCCGCGATGCATCTGAAATCGCCGCTGTCGGCGGCCGATATCGAGCAGATCGCCCATGACGGAATCGCGCGCTTCGGCGACGATGCCGCGCTCTACATCCGGCCGATGCTCTATGCCGACGCCGGGAGCGGGCTGCTCGCGCCCGACCCGGAGAGCACGCGCTTCGTGCTCACCCTGTTCGAGGCGCCGATGCCCCCGGGTGACGGGTTCAGCTGCTGCCTCAGCCCCTATCGCCGCCCGGGACCGGAAGTCGCGCCGACGGACGCCAAGGCGTCGTGCCACTACCCGAACTCCTCGCGCGCGATCATCGATGCCCGCGAGAGGGGTTTCGACAACCCGGTCATGTGCGACGCGCTCGGCCATGTGGCGGAGTTCGCCACGGCGAACATCTGGATCGTGCGCGACGGGGTGGCGATCACGCCGGTCCCGAACGGCTCCTTCCTGAACGGGATCACCCGCCAGCGCCTGATCGGCCTGATGCGCAACGACGGGATCGAGGTCCAGGAGCGAACGGTCGAGACCCACGAACTGCGCGCGGCCGACGAGATCTTCAATTCCGGCAACTACGGCAAGGTCCAGCCGGTGATCCGGTACGAGGACCGGCGGCTCCAGCCCGGGCCGATCTACCGGCGCGCGCGGGAGCTCTACTGGGACTTCGCCCGCTCAAGACGCTAGATCAGGCGGCGCTCAGGTCCTCGCCCGCGAGCGCGCGGCGCAGCAGGTCCACCGTGGCGTCGCGGCCGTAGAGCGCGGCGAAGGAGCCGAAGCGCGGGCCCTGGCTCTGGCCGAACAGCACCTCGTAGAGCGCCCGGAACCAGTCGCGCAGCGGATCGAATTCGTGGTCCTTGCCGACGGCATAGACCTCGTTCTGCAGCGCCTCGCCGTCGGTAGCGTCCGGCAGCGCGGCGAACCGGTCGGCGAGATCGGCGAGCGCGGCGCGCTCCCGCTCGTCGGGCGCGCGATACTGCTTCGCCGGCTTCACGAAGTCGCGGTAATACGCGATCGCGTGGCCGACGAGGCGGTCGAGGAACGGGCTGTTCTCCGGCGTCGCGCCATCGGCATAGCGCGCGATGAAGCCCCACAGCACCGCCGGGTCCTCGGAGTTGCAGGCGGCCGCGAGGTTGAGCAGCAGGCCGAAGGAGAGATCGGCGCCGGCGGGCGGCACGTCGCCGCCATGGATGTGCCAGGCGGAGCTCTCGAGCTGCTTGTCCGGATCGAGACCCGGGTAGCGCGCGACGTTGGTCAGATACTCGTCGACCGACTTCGGGATCACGTCGAAATGCAGCCGCTTGGCCGACTTCGGCTTGCCGAACATGTAGTGGGACAGGCTCTCGGGCGGGCCGTAGGTGAGCCACTCCTCGATGGTCAGCCCGTTGCCGCGCTTCTTGGAGATCTTCTCGCCATTCTCGTCCAGGAAGAGCTCGTAGGTGAGACCCTCCGGCGGCTTCGCGCCGAGGATGCGGCAGATCTTCCCCGACAGGTTCACGGAGTCGATCAGGTCCTTGCCCGACATCTCGTAATCGACGGCGAGCGCGACCCAGCGCATCGCCCAGTCCGCCTTCCACTGGAGCTTGCAGTGGCCGCCGGTGACCGGCGTCTCGATCGCCTCGCCCGTCTCGGGATCGGTATAGGTGACCGTGCCGGCGTCGGGATCCGTCGCGTCCATGGGTACCTGCAGCACCACGCCGGTGCGCGGGCAGATCGGCAGGAACGGGCTGTAGGTCGCCTGCCGCTCGGGGCCCAACGTCGGCAGGATCACGCCCATGATCGCGTCATACTGCGCGAGCATCGCCAGCAACGTCTCGTCGAAGAGGCCCGCCCGGTAGCACTCGGTCGAGCTGCGGAACTCGTACTCGAAGCCGAAATCGTCGAGGAAGGCCCGCAGGCGCGCATTGTTGTGGGCGCCGAAACTGTCATGGGTGCCGAACGGGTCGGGCACCGCCGTCAGCGGCTTCCCAAGGTGGTCGCGCAGCATCTCCTGCGCGGGCACATTCGTCGGCACCGCGCGCAACCCGTCCATGTCGTCGGAGAAGGCGATCAGCCGGGTCGGGATGTCCGAGAGCTGCGCGAAGGCCTGTCGCACCATGGTGGTTCTTGCCACCTCGCCGAAGGTGCCGATATGCGGCAGGCCCGACGGGCCGTAGCCGGTCTCGAACAGGACGTAACCCTTCTCCGGCGCCTGCGCGGCATCGGGCCCGCCGAGGCGGTCGAGAATCGCCCGCGCCTCCTGGAACGGCCAGGCCTTCGCCGCCAGAAGCATGTCGTGATCGTGTGCCATGGACCCGTTTCGGTTCGCCGGAATTCGTGCGGCGGAACCTAGGCGCGGGCCGGAATCAGGTCAACTGCCGACCGCACCGACCGGGACGTCAGATCGTCAGGTTGAGGCGTGCCGCACGCTCGGACAGGGGGAAGGAGCGGTCCACCAGCGGTTCGGTCGGGGTGCGGTCGACCCAGGGGTCGGCCGCCTGCTCGGCAGCCTTTGAAATCCGCACCTCGTCCTCGGGATTCTCGGCGGGATACTCGGGGCTCTGGTTGCCCGAACTTTCTTCCGACGTGTTCCCGGACGGCCGCGGCTCCTCGGCCGGTGGCTTCGCAGCGGGCGCGCGCGGCGGCTCGGCGACCAGCGTCGAGACCTGGCTCATGCCAGACAGATCCATCATTCTCGGCTCCCTTCACATCGCATGCGGATCACGAACCCGCCCGATATCGATGATGCCCCGGGCGCCCGCGGTCACCTCCGATCGATGGTGATTTGCCCGGAATACCTGCGGCATTCGCACAAAGCTTTAGGGATTCGGAGCCGGCCCGGTAATCTCTTGCGATGAGCGACACGCCTTTTCCCGCGCCCGCCTCGCGCCTGGCCGATCTGCCGGCCCTGGTCGCCGGCCGCAGCTTCGCAACCTGGCGCGATCCGGCCGGGACGCGCGACGCGCTGGGAGCCGACGAGGCGATCCGCCGGGCCCGGGCGCAGCCGCCCATCCTGTGCCACGCGCCGTCCACGGCGCGCCGCCTCGGCGCGGATCACATCGACGGCTATGACGTGCTCGAGCTGTTCGCCTTCGTCCGACCCGCCGAGTTCACCCTGCCCACCATCCGCGGCCTTGCACGCACGCTCGGGATCGACGTCGGGGACGAGTCCGACGCGTTGATCGCGATCGTCGACCGGCTGTTGTCCGACCTCGCAGACGACCGGCAGGGCTACGAGGATGCCGCGGCGATCGCGCGGGCGCTGCAGCGCGCCGGCTGGTTGTGGGCGCCGTTCGTCCTCGCGGCTCTCGACACGGCCGGCTGGCCGGACGACAGCGACGCCCGGGTCGCGAGCGCGCTCGCTGTCTGGCGCGAGGTGCCGGAATGGTCGGAGAGCGCGCCCGAACCGCCGCCGGGGAACGAGCCGGTTTCAGCCGACGAGGCGCGCGAACGCCTCGCAACCCTGCTCGGACCGGATGCCGAGAGCCGCGCGGGCCAGCGCGACTATGCCGCGGCGGCAGCGGAAGCCTTCGCCCCGCGCCCCGCGCCGGAGACTCCCAACATCGTCCTCGCCGAGGCGGGCACGGGCACCGGCAAGACCCTCGGCTACATCGCCCCGGCGAGCCTCTGGTCGGAAAAGAACGCCGGGCCGGTCTGGGTCAGCACTTACACACGGAACCTGCAGCAGCAGATCGACCGGGAGCTCGACCGGCTGTATCCCGACCCAGACGACAAGGCGCGCCAGGTGGTGATCCGCAAGGGGCGCGAGAACTATCTCTGCCTGCTCAACCTCGAGGACGCGGCGGGCCGGTTCACGACCCTGCAGCGCCGCAACGCCCTCGGTGTCGCGCTCACGGCGCGCTGGGTCCAGGCCACGCGCGACGGCGACCTGGGCGGCGACTTCCCGGCCTGGCTCGTCGATCTGGTCGGCGTGGGCGCGACGCTCGGCCTGTCGGACCGGCGCGGCGAATGCATCTACTCCGCCTGCAGCCACTACAGCCGCTGTTTCGTCGAGCACAGCGTGCGCAAGGCCCGCAAGGCGCGGCTGGTCGTCGCGAACCACGCGCTGGTCATGATCCAGGCCGCGCTCGGCGCGGGGACAGACGGCGACGGGAGCGTTCCCTCGCGCTACGTCTTCGACGAGGGCCACCACATTTTCGACGCCGCCGATTCCGCCTTCGCCGCCCATCTGAGCGGCCGCGAGATGGCGGAACTACGACGCTGGCTGCTCGGCAATGAGGGTGGCGGGCGCCGCCGACCGGGCGGACGGGCACGCGGCCTGCGCGAGCGGGCCGAGGACCTGATCGCCGAAGACGACGGCGAGGCCGCCGAGGCACTCGCAGCGGCGCTGGATGCCGCGCAAATCCTCCCGGCCCCGGGCTGGCTCAACCGGCTGTCGGGGGCCATGACCGAGGGCCCGGCCGAGGCCTTCCTGGCGGAAGTTCGCGAGCAAGTCTTCGCCCGTGCCGACAGCGGCGACGGCCCCTACTCGCTCGAAACAGAAGTTCGGCCGCCATCCGACGGCCTGCCGGACGCCGCGGCGGTCTTGCGCGAATGCCTCGTCGACCTGGCCACGCCGCTGCGCAAGCTCTGCGCGCGGCTAATCCGCCGCCTCGATACGGAAGCGGACGAGCTCGACAGCGCCACACGGGTACGGATCGAAGCGGTCGCGCGGGCGCTCCAACGGCGTGCGGAAATGCTGATCGGTGCCTGGATCGACATGCTCGACGCCATCGACGCGCCGGCGTCGGACGCCTTCGTGGACTGGATCGAGGTCGAGCGGATCGAGGGCCGAGAGATCGACGCGGGCCTCTACCGGCACTGGGTGGACCCCACCCTGCCCTTCGCGGAAGCGATGGCGCCCATCGCCCACGGCATGGTCTTCACGTCGGCGACGCTGACCGACCGCATCGCGGACGCGGAACCCGACTGGGCAAGCGCCGACGCGCGCACGGGCGCGGTTCATTTCCCCGCACCGGCCTTGCACACCCGCGTCGCATCACCCTTCGACTACGCCGAAAAGACCCGCGTGTTCGTCGTGACCGACGTGCGCCGCAACGATGCCGACCAGGTCGCGGCCGCGATGCGCGAACTCTTCGTCGCCGCGGGCGGCGGCGGGCTCGGCCTGTTCACCTCCATCGCGCGGCTGCGCCAGGTCCATCAGCGCATGGCCGATGCGCTCGACGCGGCGGGGCTGCCGCTCTATGCCCAGCACGTGGACTCGCTCAACGTGGCGACCCTGATCGACATCTTCCGCGCCGAGACCGACGCCTGCCTGCTAGGCACGGATGCAGTGCGTGACGGCGTGGATGTGCCGGGGCGCTCGCTCCGGATGCTCGCCTTCGACCGGATTCCCTGGCCGCGACCGACGATCCTTCATCGGGCGCGGCGCCAAGCGTTTGGGGGCCGGGCCCATGACGACCTGATCGCACGGCTGCGCCTCGCCCAGGCCTATGGCCGGCTGATCCGCCGCAAGGGCGACCGGGGCGTGTTCGTAGCGCTCGATGCCGCGACCCCCACCCGGCTCTTCGGCGCTTTCCCGGAGGGCGTCGTGCCGGAGCGGGTCGGACTCGTCGAGGCGATCGAGGCGAGCGAGAAATTTCTGGGCAGGTAAAGCCTGCTCCGGCCCGCACCCGTACTTGTCGAAAGAAACTTCAGGCCGTGCCGAACCAGGCGAGCAGCGCGCTCACCGTCGCGAGCGACACAATCGTCGAGAACAGGATCGCCGCCGAACAGCGCTGCACGAAGACCCCGTATTTCATGGCGACGACGAACGCCAGCGCTCCCGTCGGCAGCGCGGCCATGAGGACAGCGCCACGCACCAGCTCGAACTCCAGGGCGAACACCTCGACGGCGAACCACCAGGTCGCGAGCGGTGCCAGGATGATCTTCGCGAAGACCAGCCAGCCGACCTCGCCGGCGCCGCTCGAGATCGGCTTACCTACCATGAAAAGCCCGATCGCGAACAGGGCGCAGGGACCGGCAGCAGCCCCCATGAGCGCAAGAAAGTTGTTCGCGGCGACCGGAAGGCCCAGGCCGCTCCAAGACCACAGGATTCCCGCCAGGGGTGCGAGGAACAACGGTCCCCGCACGACGGTCCACACGGCGTCAACGAAAACGCGCACAGGCGTTGTCCCCGTGCCGCCGCGCAGCTCGATCACCAGGATGGTGAGCCCAAGCAGAACAATATTGTTCACCGCCGTCGCGATGACCGCGAGCAGCGCGCCGTCCGTCCCGAAGGCGGCGATGAACAGCGGAATCCCCATGTAGCCGGTGTTCGCGAATATCCCGGTCAGGCTGTGCAGGGTGAGCCCGGTGAGAGAGTTGGGAAACAGGAAACGGGCGAGCACGAAGGACGAAATCGCCACGACCGCCATACCGGCCAGCAGCGTCCAGATGAAGGGCCAGTTGAACACGGCGGACAGCGGCACCGTGGCGATCGACAGGAACATCACCGGTGGCAGCGCGAACCAGTAAACGAAGGCGTTCAGCGCCTCGGAACTGGCTTCTCCGAGGATACGAAAACGGCCGGCGAGGTAGCCGGCAAACATGATCGCAAAAACGGGAACGGCAACATTGATTACAGCGGACATAAGCCCAACTTATTGGGGGCTCGCGGTCCTGTCGATTGGGACTTTGGGCGAACCCATCCCCCCCAGCGGGTTGACGCCGCCCCCCGGCCGTTTTAACCGGCCGAAGCACAGGCAAGGAAGAAAGCGAACAATGATCGAACCCCAGACCGCCCTCGTTTACACTATGGTGATGGTCTCCGCCGCCGACAGCGACATGACCGACTCCGAGATCGGCCGGATCGGTGAGATCGTCAGCCAGCTTCCAGTCTTCTCCGGCTTCGACACCGAACAGCTCACCGACATCGCGCGTGACTGTGCCGAGTTGCTGTCGCGCGAGGACGGGCTGGACGAAGCGCTCGCCCAGATCCGCGACGCATTGCCCGAACGCCTGCGCGACACCGCCTATGTTCTCGCCTGTGATATCGCCACGGCCGACGGGAAGGCGAGCCAGGAGGAGCTACGGCTTTTGGAGATACTCCGTCACACGCTCAACATCGAACGCCTGACCGCTGCCGCGATCGAGCGCGCGGCCCGCGCTCGCTACGCCCCGATCTAGACGACAACGGGGCGCGCAATGGGCACTCTCGCAGGTATGAAGATCGGTTTCATCGGGCTCGGCCTGATGGGCAAGCCCATGGCGCGCAATCTTCTCGAGGCCGGCGCGACGCTCACCGTGACGAGCCGCAGCCCCGGCCCTGCCGAGGAACTCGAGGCGCTCGGCGCGAACCAAGTCGCCAGTCCGCGCGAGGTCACTGCGGCCAGCGACATCGTCATTCTCATGGTCACCGACACGCCATCGGTCGATGCCGTCCTGCACGGTGACGACGGTGTGCTCGCCGGCCTCGCCGCCGGCAAGACCCTCATCGACATGGGCACCACCAAGGTGCGCGAGACCCGCGCCTGGGCCGACGAGGCAAATGCGCGCGCCGCCGCCTATGTTGATGCGCCGGTTTCCGGCGGGACCGTCGGCGCCGAGGCAAGCAATCTCACGATCATGATCGGTGCGTCCGACGACACCATTGCCACGGTGATGCCCGTGTTCGAGGTGCTGGGGCAGAACATCACCCATATCGGCGACGTGGGCGCGGGCCAGGTCACCAAGACCGCTAACCAGGCAATCGTGGGCGTCACGCTCGCGGCGGTTGCCGAGGGGCTGACCCTCGCGGCGCGCGCCGGCGTCGATCCCGCGAAGGTGCGCGAGGCCCTGCTCGGCGGCTTCGCCGAATCCCGGGTGCTCGACCTGCACGGGGGCCGCATGGTCGAACGCGCCTTTGAGCCCCACGGCCGCGCGTCGGTCCACCACAAGGACATCCTCCAGGCGCTCGAGCTGGCCGAGCAGGTCGGGATCGACCTTTTGTCCGTGCGCACGAACCTCGAGCTCTGGCAGAAGATGATTGACCGGGGCTGGGGCGACCTCGACCAGGCCGGCATCATCCGCGCCGTCGAGGAAGAATAAACGCCCCTTCGCGTCATACGCGGGCTTGACCCGCGCACCTGACGCCCACGTCGGAATAAGATGCCCGGATCAAGTCCGGGCATGACGGGATGCAGAGACTTCCGGGCATGACTTCAAAAAATGTTCGAGCCAAAGCAAAAGGGGGGCCCCCCCGCCCCGGGGGGCCGGGGGCAGGGGGGGGGGGGGGGGGGGGGGTGGGAAAGG
>JAYPRP010000034.1:0-3094 GCA_038132575.1 Rhodospirillaceae bacterium | reverse complement strand
AACTGGCCCCCCCAACCAAACCGGCCCCCCCCGCCCCGGGGGCGGCCCTCTTCATTCTGTCCGGATGGGACTGGCTTACATCATGCCGCCCATGCCGCCCATGCCGCCCATGTCGGGCATCGCAGGAGCGCCGGCACCGGCCGGCTCCGGCTTGTCGGCAACCATCGCCTCGGTCGTGATCAGGAGACCGGCGATCGAACCGGCGTCCTGCAGCGCGGCGCGCACGACCTTCGTCGGGTCGATGACACCGGCCTTCACCAGGTTCGTGTACTCGCCGTTCTGCGCGTCGAAGCCAAAGTCCGTGTCCTTCTGCTCGAGGAGCTTGCCGGCGACAACCGCGCCGTCGAAACCCGCATTCTCGGCGATCTGACGGACCGGACCCTGGATGGCCTTGCGGATGATGTTAATTCCGACCTGCTGGTCTTCATTGTCACCCTCCAGCTTGTCCAGGACCTTGGTCGCGTAGAGAAGTGCGACGCCGCCACCGGCGACGATACCCTCCTCGACGGCCGCACGAGTGGCGTGCATGGCGTCCTCGACGCGGTCCTTCTTCTCCTTCACCTCGATCTCGGTCGCACCGCCGACGCGGATGACCGCAACACCGCCGGCGAGCTTCGCCAGGCGCTCCTGCAGCTTCTCACGGTCGTAGTCCGAGGAGGTCTCCTCGATCTGCGCGCGGATCTGGTTGACCCGGCCCTCGATGTCGCCCTTCTTGCCGGCGCCATCGACGATCGTGGTCTCTTCCTTGGTGATCGAGACCCGCTTGGACGTGCCGAGCATATCGAGCGTGACATTCTCGAGCTTGATGCCGAGATCCTCGGAGATGACCTGACCGTTGGTCAGGATCGCGAGATCCTCCAGCATGGCCTTGCGGCGGTCACCGAAGCCCGGCGCCTTGACGGCGGCGATCTTGAGGCCACCACGCAGCTTGTTGACAACCAGGGTCGCCAGCGCCTCGCCCTCGATGTCCTCGGCGATGATCAGCAGCGGCTTGCCCGACTGCACGACCGCCTCGAGCACCGGCAGCATGGCCTGGAGGCTCGACAGCTTCTTCTCGTGGAGCAGGATGTACGGGCTGTCCAGCTCACAGATCATCTTCTCGGCGTTGGTGATGAAGTAAGGCGACAGGTAGCCGCGGTCGAACTGCATGCCCTCGACGACTTCCAGCTCGGTGACAAGGCTCTTGGCCTCCTCGACCGTAATCACACCCTCGTTTCCGACCCGCTGCATCGCGTCCGCGATGTAATCGCCGACTTCGCTGTCGCCGTTGGCGGAAATCCGGCCAACCTGCGCAACCTCGTCGGAGTTGCGGATCTTCTTCGCACGCTTCTCGATGTCCGCGACGACAGCCTCGACCGCCAGGTCGATCCCACGCTTCAGATCCATCGGGTTCATACCGGCCGCAACAGCCTTGGAGCCCTCGCGAACGATCGCCTGGGCGAGCACGGTCGCGGTGGTGGTGCCGTCACCGGCAATGTCGTTGGTCTTGGAAGCGACTTCCTTGACCATCTGGGCACCCATGTTCTCGAACTTGTCCTCGAGCTCGATCTCCTTCGCGACGGAGACGCCGTCCTTGGTGATGCGCGGGGAGCCGAACGAACGGTCGATCACGACATTGCGGCCCTTCGGACCCAGCGTGACCTTCACCGCATCGGCGAGGGTGTCGACGCCCTTCAGCAGCGAATCGCGTGCCGAGGCCGAAAATTTGACTTCTTTCGCAGCCATTTGAAATTCTCCTTCTGCGGAAACTGTTTAAGCGGCCTTCTTGGCCTTCTTCTTGGCCTCGATAACGCCCATGATGTCAGACTCCTTCATGATTAGGAGTTCCTCGCCGTCGATCGTGACTTCCGTGCCCGACCACTTGCCGAACAGGACCCGGTCACCGGCCTTCACATCCATGGCGATAGCCTTGCCGTCCTCGGTGCGGCCACCGGGGCCAACGGAGACGACTTCGCCTTCCGAAGGTTTTTCCTGGGCCGTATCCGGAATAATGATGCCGCCCGCCGTCTTCTCGTCGGAACTGACGCGACGCACCACAACCCGGTCATGCAAAGGGCGAAAGCTCATTCCCTTATCCTCCTGTAAAATATGAATAAATCAGCGGGTCTCGCCGAGCTGATAGCACTCTTCCCGCATGAGTGCCAGTGAGGTAGTGATCCGGGCGTCTCATGTCAACCCGGCTCAACCCCGCTTTCTAAGTTTTTTTTGCCGCACCCGGCCGGCGGATTGGCAGCACTCTCGGAAGATCGATGCTAACCATATGTTATTAAACTTTTTTTATCGGTTAACCCGCGATTCGGATAATTCGAGGGTTCGAGTGATTCGTTTTGTCCACGGATCGAGGCGTCGAGGATGCGAAAGGACGTCGCGTTTCAACTGGAAGGGTGACGGATGACCACCGCCGAGATCATCTATCACATGCCGGACCACCCCGGCATTTTGCAGAGTTTCGTGTGGCAGAAACTCGACTATCCGCTGGAGTTCCAAAAGCTGCAAAAGTTCCTGGGCTTCTGGACCGAGAATCTCGACGGGCCGCTGCACTCCGTGCGGGTCGGTCACACCGAGATCATCGCGCCGCCGAAGTTACGGAACGTCGCCAAGTCCTTCGAGCTTCACTAAGGCATCAAGGTACCTCGACGCGGAGAGCGGCCGGAACCGGTCTAGGGTGTGAGGTAGGCCTCGCGCACGCGCGCGTCCGCGGCAATCTCGCCGATCGGGCCCTCCATCAGGATACGCCCCCGATCAATAACGGCGGCCCGGCTCGCTACGTACATTGCGAAACGCACATTCTGCTCCGACAGAAGCACCGTCAAGCCCTCGGCCGACAGGGTCCGGATCGTCGCCGCGATATGCTGCACGATCACGGGCGCAAGCCCCTCCGACGGCTCGTCCAGCAACACGATTTCAGGGTTTCCCATCAGCGTGCGGGCAATCGTCAGCATCTGCTGCTCGCCACCCGACAACTGCCCCGCCAGGCGCTCGCGCATGCCGGCAAGTGGCGGAAACAGATCGAAGATGCGCTCCCGGGTCCAGGCCGGCGCGGTTCGATCGCCGGCCGGGTGCGGCAAAAAAAACTTAGAAAGCGGGGTTGAGC
>JAYPRP010000033.1:0-25635 GCA_038132575.1 Rhodospirillaceae bacterium | reverse complement strand
TGTCCCGCCCGGTCGAGGCGGGCCGCGCCGCCGCCCAATCCGTCGAAAGTTTTTTCATCGTCCACGCGGAGAACGAGCGGCTGCATGAAGAGAATGCGCGTCTCCTGCGCTGGATGCTGATGGCGCGGCAACTCAAAGTCGAGAATGCGACTCTGCGTGCCCAGCTCGATTTCGTGCCGGAAGCCGCGCCGCGGGCGATCACGGCGCGCGTGGTCGCCGACACTGGTGGCGCGTTCTTTCACAGCCTCCTCATCAACGCCGGCGCGCAGCAGTTCGTTCGGCGTGGCCAGGCCGTGGTGTCGCATGGCGCACTTGTCGGCCGGGTCGCAGAGGTGGGCGAGCGCTCGGCACGCGTGCTTCTGCTGACAGACCTGAACTCGCGTATTCCGGCGATCGTGGAATCGACCGGCGACCGCGTCATCGTGACCGGTAACAACACGCCGTGGCCGAGCCTGACCTACCTCGCATCGAGCTCGCCCGTGTCCGCGGGCGACCGGGTGCTGACGTCGGGGCATGGCGGCGTCTTTCCGCCTGGCCTCGTGATCGGGGTGGTTGCCGAGGCAAGCGAGGCACGGGTCACGATCCAGCCGGCCGTCCCCCTCGCGCGGGTCAGCGAAGCGCGGGTTCTGGACTATGGCGTCAACGGCATCCTGCCGGCGCCCGAGGATATGCCGGCACGCTTTGCGGCACCCGTCGGGGCGCCGGCCCCGGCGGCTGCGGCGGAGCCGGGCCGGTGAGCGGCGCGAGTGTCGGCTCGGTTCTCGACTATTCCCGGCGTGTCGTACCCGCCTTCACGGCGATCCTCCTGATCCTGCTGGCCCAACTGCCGCTGTCCATTCCGTTCTTTCCGGATGTCGCGCCGGCGTTACCGCTGATGGCCGTCTACTACTGGGTCGTGTTTCGCCCCGACCTGATGCCGCGTCTGCTCGTATTCGCGGTTGGCCTCTTCCAAGATGCGCTCATCGGTGCCCCGTTCGGCCTGACGGCGCTCATCTACCTGCTGGTGCACGCCTTCGTTCTGAACCAGCGCCGCTTCCTGGTCGGTAAGCCGTTCTGGATCTTCTGGTCCGGGTTCGCGATCGTCACCCCCGTGGCCGCGCTGCTCACGTGGACGCTGGCATCGGTCCTGCGCGCCGCCGCCATGCCGACGGACGTCGCGCTCGTCGGGATGGTGCTAACGGTGGTCTGTTTCCCGGCGGTTGCCTGGGCATTGCTGCATTGCCAGCGCTGGCTCGTCGGCTCGGCGCAGCCGTCATGAACAATCGCGACAACAGCCGCCACCGCCTGTTCAATCGCCGCGCCGCGCTGCTGGCCGGAGGGCAGTTCGGTCTGCTCACCGCGCTCGTGGGTCGCATGTACTACCTGCAGGTGGTGGAGTCCGAGCGCTATCACATGCTGGCGGAGGAGAACCGCATCAACATGCGGCTCCTGCCACCGTCGCGCGGCCGGGTGATCGACCGGTTTGGCGTGCCCGTCGCTGTGAACCAGCAGAATTACCGGGTGCTTCTGAAGGCCGAGAACGCGCCTGACGTGTCCGCCGTACTGGACCGGTTGGCGATGATCATCCCGATCAGCGCGGACGAGAAGACACGGATCATGAAGGAGATCCGCCGGCGCCGGAAATTCGTGCCGGTGACCGTGCGCGAGTTTCTCGACTGGGAGGAAGTGGCCCAGCTGGAGGTCAACACGCCGGACCTGCCCGGCATAGAGATCGATGTCGGGGAGCGCCGGTTCT
The DNA here is from genome assembly GCA_038132575.1 of Rhodospirillaceae bacterium. Classification (GTDB taxonomy): domain Bacteria; phylum Pseudomonadota; class Alphaproteobacteria; order UBA6615; family UBA6615; genus UBA8079. Next base: position 23,900 of record JAYPRP010000033.1, on the reverse strand, counting down.
ACCCCGACAGAGAGACGGCTGCACACATCCTCGGATATGTCGGTGCGCCGCGTCCGGAAGACCTCACGGGCGACCCGCTGCTTGAGTTGCCTGGGTTCCGGGTCGGGCGCAGCGGGGTCGAGCGGGCCTTCGACCTGCCGTTGCGGGGACGCGCAGGTGCCAGCCATCTCGAGGTGAACGCGGTCGGGCGGGTGATCCGCGAGCTCGACCGGCAAGACGGAGATTCGGGCCAGGACGTGGTCCTGACTGTCGATATGTCGCTGCAGCAGGAGGCCATGAAGCGGCTCGGCGAGGAGGCGGGGTCCGTCGTGGTGATGGATGTCGAGACAGGCGGGATCATTGTCCAGGCCTCGACTCCGAGCTTCGACCCCAATGCCTTCATCGAGGAGCTCAGCCCCGCCCAGTGGCGCGCCGTCGCCGACAACGAGCGCGCGCCGCTCCGAAACAAGGCGATCGCCGGGGAGTATGCCCCGGGTTCGACCTTCAAGATGATTGTCGCGTTTGCGGCGCTCGAAGCGGGCCTCGTGACGCCGGACACGGACTTCTTCTGTTCGGGATTTATGAAAGTCGGTGATGGCAAGTTCCATTGCTGGCGGCGTGACGGGCACGGCATCGTCGACCTGAACCGCGGGATCGCGGAATCGTGCGACGTCTACTTCTACGAGATCGCCCGGCGCGTGGGCATCGACAACATTGCGCGGATGGCTAACAGGTTTGGTCTCGGCGCCGACCTGGGCCTCGACACGCCCGGCGAGCGTGCCGGGCTGATCCCTACGAAAGCCTGGAAGCGGGCGGTGATCGGCCAGCCCTGGGTGCTGGGCGAGACCCTCGTGGCCGGGATCGGCCAGGGCTTCATCACGGCCACGCCCATGCAGCTCGCGACCATGACCGCGCGCATGGTGAACGGCGGGAAGATCGTCCGGCCGCACCTAGCCCGTGACGTGATGGCCCGCGACCAACTCGTGGCGCGCGCACGCGGCGAGCCCGACCGCATCGACATCGATCCCCGCCATCTCAAGGCGGTCATGGACGCGATGGCGATGGTGACGCAGGACCCTGCGGGAACCGCACACGCGGCGCGGATCATAGCGCCGGGGATGTCGATGGGGGGCAAGACCGGAACGGCCCAGGTGCGCCGCATCACCAAGCGTGAGCGCGAGGACGGCGTCATCAAGAACGAGGATCTGCCCTGGCGGTTCCGCGACCATGCGCTGTTCGTCGGCTACGGCCCGATCGAGAAGCCACGATACGCAATTTCCGTGGTCGTTGAACATGGTGGTGGCGGTTCGGCCGTGGCGGCACCGATTGCCCGCGATGTGATGGCCGCGACGCTGAAGCGCGATCCGGGCCGTCTCGCACCGGGCGCGGACGTTGCGGGGCTGCGTGCTCCCGGTAACCAGGGCGGCTGATCATGGCGCGGCTCAGCGGCATGGCGACATCGCGGCTCACCCTCCGGCAGAAGTTCCTGCATCTGAACTGGGAGTTCGTGCTGCTGATCGTGCTGACGGCATCGATCGGCTTCGCGATGCTGTTCTCCGCCGCGAATGGCGATTTCGATCCCTGGGCGTCGCGTCAGCTCATGCGTTTCTCCGTCGGCATTCTCCTGATGCTCGCGGTCGCCGTCACCGATATCCGGATCTGGCTGCGCGCGGCCTATCCCATCTACGCCATCTGCTTCGGCCTGCTCGCCGCGGTCGAGATCATGGGGTCCATCGGGATGGGTGCGCAGCGCTGGCTCGATCTCGGCTTCTTCCAGCTGCAGCCGTCCGAGGTCATGAAGGTCGCGTTGGTGCTCGCGCTGGCGCGCTACTTCCACGCGCTCGATTCCGAGAATGCCGGGCGCCTGTCCAATCTGGTTGTTCCGGTGCTACTCGTCGCCGCGCCCATGGCGCTAGTCTTGCGCCAGCCCGACCTGGGGACGGCGGCTTTTATCGCAATGGTCGGCGGGGCCATGTTCTGGCTCGGCGGCGCGCGGCTCTGGCAGTTCGCGACCGTTGCCGCGGCGGTGGGCGCGGCTATCCCGGTCGGCTGGCAGTTCCTGCACGCCTATCAGAAGCAGCGAATCTTCACCTTCCTCAATCCCGAGACCGACCCGCTCGGCTCGGGCTACCACATCCTTCAGTCCAAGATTGCGCTTGGCTCCGGCGGCATGTTCGGGAAGGGTTTCCAAGAAGGCACGCAGAGCCACCTGAACTTCCTGCCGGAGAAGCAGACCGATTTCATTTTCACCATGCTCGCCGAGGAGTTCGGCCTCGTTGGCGGCGTCGGGCTCATTGCCCTCTACGCTCTCCTCATCGCCTACGGAATCTATATCGCGTACCGTGCGCGCAGCAGTTTCGCGCGCCTTTTGGCGATGGGGCTGACGGTCAACTTCTTCCTCTACGTCTTCATCAATATCGCCATGGTGATGGGAATTCTCCCGGTGGTCGGCGTGCCACTGCCGCTGATTTCCTACGGCGGCACCGCGATGCTGACGGTCCTGATCGGTTTCGGGCTGGTCATGAGCTGCTGGATGCACCGCGACACCTACATCAACCGCCGCGGCGGGTCGACCTGACGCGGAAGACCGGGGTGCACAGCGCGTCGGGGGATATCGACAACCGGGGTTCTGGGTGCTATACCCGCCGCCGCTTGAACGCGCGCGGTGGGCGCATAGCTCAGTTGGTAGAGCAGCTGACTCTTAATCAGCGGGTCCAAGGTTCGAGTCCTTGTGCGCCCACCATTCTTTCCAGACCCCGAGGTAGCAGTTTCGCAGCGCCGGAAGATTTTCCGGGCGCGGGGGCGTATCGGTCAGGGGCCATTGTGATCGGCTTACAAGCAGACATCGCCCCATGAAGACGTCACTCGTCAGTTCCGCCCTGGTGGGTATCCTTGTCGGCTTCGGCAGCAGCATCGCCATCGTGATCGCAGGCGCCCAGGCGGTGGGCGCGGATTCCGCGCAGATCGCATCCTGGGTGTCGGCCATCTGTCTCGGCACCGGAGTGGCCAGCATTGCACTCTCGCTGCGGCATCGCATGCCGATGATCACGGCCTGGTCGACGCCGGGCGCCGCGCTCATCGCCGCGACGGCGGTTGGCGGCGTCCCGAGCTATTCGATGGAAGCTGCCGTCGGTGCGTTCCTGCTGACGGCAGTGTTGGTCATGCTGAGCGCGGCCTTGCGTCCGTTGGCAGACCTGATTTCGCGGATTCCGTCGGCAATCGCCTCCGCCATGCTCGCGGGTGTCCTGATCGGGTTCTCCGTTGCCGTGTTCGACGCGGCGACCCTGGACCCGGTTCTGGTTCTGCCGCTCGTGGGGGTGTTTCTGGTCGTTCGACTGTTCAGCCCGACATGGGCGGTGATTGCGGTACTGGTGACAGGCGTTGCGTGGGCTGTCGTGCTCGGGAAGACCACATCCTACGAGCCAAGCGGGTCGCTGGCCGCGTTTGCGCTGGTCGCTCCAGCATTCGAGTGGGGAGCGCTTCTCGGGCTCGGCGTACCGCTGTACCTGGTCTCGATGGCATCCCAGAACCTTCCCGGATTCGCCGTCCTGCGGGCGTCCGGCTACGAACCGCCAACCCGTTCGGCACTCACCGTCACCGGCTTCATGTCGTTGGTAACGGCACCTTTCGGCGCGCATACGACCACCATGTCCTCGATCACCGCGGCTTTGTGTACCGGACCGGACACACATCCCGACCCGGACCGACGATGGATCGCCGGCGTCTTCTATGGTGCCGGGTTCCTGGTCCTGGCCGTTGCAGGCGTCGCCGTGGTCGCCGGGTTTGCCGCCATGCCGCCGGGTGTGATCGTCACCGTGGCCGGCCTGGCGCTGCTCGGACCTCTCATGCATGCCCTCGGTGCGGCCCTGAAGCCCGAACCGACCCGGTTCGCCGCGGTTCTCACGATTGTGGTGACGACGTCGAGCCTGTCGATCTTCGGGATCGGGTCTGCCTTTTGGGGACTGGTGATGGGCCTGCTGGTGGTCGGACTCGATGATATGACCCAGCGCCGGGTGACCTGAGCACGATATGGGGGCGCCCGGGTCGAAGGCGCTTACACGGACCTGGGGATCCCGCCTCAACTCAGCGGAATATCGTTGTCCGACTTTGTCGCCTGGTAGGTGGCCGACATCTCGTCATAGGCGGCCCGGATCGCATCGATCTGCGCCGCGCGTTCGTCCGCCTGTGCACCGCCGATCTCGGCGGACAGCGCAACCAGGTCTTTGCACTCCCAGAATGCATTGTTTCGCGCGTAATCACCATCCTCGATCCTGAAGACCTCCTGCAGGATCTTCAGGTCGTGGGGGATGTTGAAGGCGTCGCGCGTGTCTTCGTAGCCGAAGAAATAATAGAAATTGTCGAAGCCGGCCCAGGTGATCGCGGACAGGCAGAGCGAGCAGGGCTCGTGGGTCGAGACGAACACGCAGTCCCTCGTGGCCGGGCGCTCGCCCGCCGGTAGCTTGTAGAAGGCGTTGAGGGCCGAGATCTCGCCATGGTTGAGCGGGTTCTCGGTCTCGGCATTCGTGGCGGCAATTACCAGCGACAGGTCCGACTTGCGCAGGATGGCGGCGCCGAACAGCTTGTTGCCGGCGGCAACACCTTCACGGGTGAGAGGCACGATATCCTTTTCGATCACATCGAGAAGGCGCGCGCAAAGCACATCATCAGTTGTCGTCATTCGGCTACTCCGTGCGCGCGAAGTTGGTGTGCGCGGACACTTTCCTTTTGCCATCGACCTTGTCGGGGCCGGAGATCACCGCCTCCACGAACGCGCCGATCTGGGCGCGGGCGGTGTCGGTCATGTCGTCGGCCTGGGCCGGCGACGACAGGAGCCAGCTCATGGCGATTGCGGCGGCCAGGCAGCGGGAAACATACTTCATTCTGAGGGCCCTTCTGGACGCATGATCATTCGTTGGCGCTGTTTCTGCGTGGGTTTTCACTGCTTCGCAAGGGGGACTTTGGTGGCAGCGGTACAGTGGTAGGCGTAAGGGGTTTGTCCGCCGTCCGAACCCGGCCTAACATCACCGTGTCATGATCCGCTTCGCGCCCAACTTCTATCACCTGTTCCTGGAACTACCGATCCGCGAGCGCTTCGCAGCCGCAGCCAAGATCGGATGCACCGCCGTCGAGTGGCACTTTCCCTACGAGTTGCCGAAGGACGAGCTGAAAGGCCTGCTCGACGATCACGGCCTGGAGTTCACCTATTGCGTGGTGCCGGCCGACTGGGATGCCGGTGTGCGCGGCCTTGGCGCGCAGCCGGGTAAGCAGGACGAGTTCCGGCGGGCCGCCGACCAGGCGCTCGAGTATATCCAGCACTGCGACTTCTACTCGATCAATGTGGGTGCCGGACCGGTACCGCCTGGCGAGACCCGTGAGCGCTGCGTCGAGACCTATATCGAGAATCTCGATTACATCGCCGCCGCGTCGGGCGACCATCGCTGCCAGTTCCTGCTCGAACCCGTCACGGCGAAGCGGATCCCCGACTGGGCGATGCAGACCATGGCCCAGGCACGTGACATCGTGAATGCGGTCGGCCGCGACAATGTGGGGCTCGTCTACGACACGTTCCACATGCGTTACGAGGAGAGCGGCACCCTGTCCGACATCATGAACGAGTACTGGCCGCTGATCGGTTATGTGCAGATCGGGAACCCGCCAGACCGGCACGAGCCCGGTGTCGGGGAACTCGACCTGCTCTGGCTCGCGCGCCGCGCCGTCGACAAGGGCTACAAGGGCGCCATCGGGATGGAACTCGACCCGTCGATGGACAGCTGGTCGAGCCTTCTCTGGATGAATGCGCTGGGATATACGGTCGATCCCGACGAACGCCTCTGACACGACCTCCAGGACGCAACGATGAACCTTCCCGATCTGCTGAAAAATGCGCTGGGCGCGCTGGTTATACTCATCGTTTTCACCGGCGGTGCCACGGCAGAACTCGCGAAGCCGACCGGCCCCGTGGTCCTGACCATCGGCGGCGCGGTCAAATACGCGAACCGTGCGCCGTTCGACGCGTTTGACGACGCATTTCTGAACACCCACGAATACAGCTTTGAGCGGGCCGCAGCCTTTGATCTGGCCATGCTCGAAAAGCTCGGCACGGTCGAGACCACGATCAAGGCGATGCCCTGGCCGCGTGCCGTTACCCTCGAGGGGCCGCGCCTCATCGACGTCCTGATCGCGGCGGGCTGGACCGGCAGCAAGATCACGACGGTCGCATTGGATGGGTTCGCGGTGGAGATATCCGCGGCGGACCTGGCGGCACATGACTGGATCGTCGCGCTCAAGGCAGATGGCGCCGACCTCGGCATCGGGGGGCGCGGTCCGGCGTGGATCGTCTATGACGTGGCCGGCGGGAAGGCGGGCGCGGACGACGAGGCCCGCTGGCCCTGGGCCGTGTTCTACATCGCTGCCGGATAGGTCCCCTGCGGCCCGCGCAATGCGGGCATTCCGCTTGAAGGGGACTCTTTCACTAAAAGAGCGAATTCCACTATTCTATAATCCATAACAATCGTCCCCGAGGCGCACGGCGCTCGCGGGGATAATTTTCTGTTCCTGGGAGGCCCTCGATGGCGAAGAAAAAGACACCATACATGGATGATCAGTCCTGGACCGATGTGCGCGACGGGATGCGCATCGACTGGGACGTGCCTATCGAGATGGACGACGGCCTCGTGCTGCGCTGCGACGTGTTCCGTCCGATCAAGGATGGCAAGTACGGCGTCATCATGACCTACGGGCCCTACGGCAAATTCCTGCACTTCGACGACGCCTATCACGACCAGTACGAGCGCATGCTCGAGGATTTCCCCGAGATCGGCGCCGGCACCAGCGAGAAATACCAGAACTGGGAGGTCGTCGACCCGGAGCGCTGGGTGCCGGACGATTATGTCTGCATCCGCGTGGACGGCCGCGGCACCGGGCGTTCGCCGGGCGTGATCGACATCTGGTCCCTGCGCGAGGCGCAGGACCTCGCCATCTGCGTTGACTGGGCCGGCGTGCAGTCCTGGTCGAACGGCAAGGTCGGTCTCAACGGCATCTCCTACTACGCCGAGAACCAGTGGCAGTGCGCGGCGCTCCAGCCCAAGCATCTCGCGGCGATCTGCCCGTGGGAGGGCGCGGCCGACTTCTACCGCGACATGGCCCACCACGGCGGCATCATGTGCAACGGTTTCGTCAAGGACTGGTCGGAGGCGCAGGTCTATTCCGTACAGCACGGCAAGGGGAAGAACGGTCCCCGTTCGCGGATGAACGGCGAGTGGGTCGCCGGCCCGCCGACCCTGACCGAGGAAGAGCTCGGCGCGAACCGGAACAACTTCTACGAGGACTGCCTCGCCCGGAAGCTCGAAAGCGATGAATACTGGCAGTCGCGCATGCCCGACTGGAACAAGGTCAAGGTACCGATGCTCTCGACCGCGAACTGGGGCGGCCAGGGCCTACACCCGCGCGGCAACTTCGAGGGCTTCACCCAGTCGAAGTCGAAGGAGAAGTGGCTCGAGGTGCACGGTATCGAGCACTGGACCCATTTCTACACCGACTACGGCATGGACCTGCAGAAGCGTTTCTTCGGCTACTACCTGAAGGGCGAGAAGAACGGTTGGGACAAGCAGCCCAAGGTCCAGCTCCAGATCCGGCACCCGGGCGAAGTGTTCGTCGAGCGCCACGAGAACGAATGGCCGCTCAAGCGCACCGAATGGACCAAGTTCTACCTCGATCCGGCGAACATGAGCCTGTCCACGACGCCCCAGAAGAAGAGGGGCGACGTCACCTATGGCGGGTTCTCCGACGGCGTGACATTCATGTCCGACCCGCTGGAAGAGGATATGGAGATCACGGGGCCGATTGCGTCCAAGCTCTTCGTGTCGTCCTCGACCAGCGATGCCGACATGTTCCTGGTGCTGCGCGTCTTCGGGCCGGACATGAAGGAAGTGACCTTCCAGGGCGCCCTCGACCCGCACACGCCGATCGCCCAGGGCTGGCTGCGGGCATCGCACCGCAAGCTCGACGAGAAGAAGAGCCTTCCGTATCGGCCCTACCACACCCACGACGAGGAACAGCCCCTCGACCCGGGCAAGACCTACGAGCTCGATGTGGAAGTCTGGCCGACCTGTATCCATGTGCCGGCGGGCTACCGCGTGGCCTTGTCCGTGCGCGGCAAGGACTATGAGTATCCGGGAGATTCCAACATCCAGCTTGGCGAGTACGCCAACTGGACCGGTGTCGCGATCTTCCGGCATGACGATCCGCGCGACCGGCCGGCCGAGATCTTCGGCGGCGATGTCACGCTGCATACCGGGCCGAAGGAACAGGCCTATGTGATGCTGCCGGTGATCCCCGAGAAGAAGGGCGGCAGGAAGTAAGAAGTTGCGATACGGGCGGTCCGGAGATACGGGTCGCCCGAAATCGTTCCGGAGCGCGCGAGAACAGGAACGGCGCGCAATTGGGGGAGGAGAGACCCATGGACGACATCAAGTACACCGGCGACCCGCTGTTCAAGACCGAGGTTCGCGAAGGCATGCGCGTCGACTGGGACGTGCCGATCGAGATGGATGACGGGCTCGTGCTGCGCGCGAACGTGTATCGCCCCGACGATGACGGCCAGTATCCGGTCATCATGTCCTACGGCCCCTACGGCAAGGACCTTCACTTCGAGGAACTCTACAAGACCTGCTGGGACCTGATGTGTGAGAACCACCCGGATGTGCCGCGTGGGTCGTCCAACATCCACCAGGCCTGGGAAGTGGCTGACCCGGAAAAATGGGTGCCGCGCGGTTATGCGCTGGTGCGCGTTGATTCGCGCGGCGCCGGCCGCTCGCCGGGATATCTCGAGCATTTCAATTCGCGCGAGACCAAGGACTTCTATGACTGCATTGAGTGGGGCGGTGTTCAGCCCTGGTCGAACGGTAAGGTCGGCCTGAGCGGCATCTCCTACTACGCGATCAACCAGTGGCAGGTGGCGGCGCTGCAGCCGCCGCATCTCGCGGCGATCTGTCCCTGGGAAGGGTCGACCGATTACTATCGCGAGGGCAGCTACCACGGCGGGATCTACTCGACCTTCGCCAAGAACTGGTACGACATGCAGATCATGAAGCTGCAGCATGGCTATGGTGATCGCGGGTTCCGCTCGCGCGCCAATGGCGAATGGGCGGCGGGCCCCGAGACCCTGTCGGACAATGAACTGGGCGCCAACCGGTTTGATCTGCACCAGTCCATGCGCGCGCATCCGCTCGATGACGAGTGGTTCGCCGACCGCGCAGTGGACTATTCGAAGATCGAGGTGCCGATCCTGAGCTGCGCCAACTGGGGTGGGGCGCCGCTGCATCCGCGCGGCAATTTCGACGGCTATATGCTGTCCAGCTCGAAGGAGAAGTGGCTCGAGGTCCACGGCCTTGAGCACTGGTCGCTCTACTACACCGACTATGGTAACGATCTGCAGTGGCGGTTCTTCGACTGCTTCCTGAAGGGCGACGATTCCGGCTGGAAGGATCAGCCGCGCGTGATGCTGAACGTGCGCCATCCGGGCGAGAAGTTCGTTCCGCGCGCCGAGGAAGACTGGCCGCTGCCGCGCACCGAATGGACAAAGTTCCATTTCGAGCCTGCGGGTCAGATTCTGTCCGATGCACCGGCCGGCGAGGTCAGCACCATCACCTATGCGGCGATGGGCGACGGCCTCACTTTCCTGTCGGAGCCGACGGCCGAGGACACGGAAATCTGCGGGCCCATGGCCGTGAAACTCAACATCTCGTCGGATACGAAGGACGCGGATCTGTTCGTCGTGCTGCGAGTGTTCCAGTCCGACATGAAGGAAGTCACCTTCCGGGGTGCGCTCGACCCGCACACACCGGTGGCGTCGGGCTGGCTGCGGGCATCCCACCGCAAGCTCGATCCGGCGCGCACCAAGGAGTGGGCGCCATACCACACCCATGACGAGGTGCAGGAACTGACGCCGGGCGAGGTGTACGAGCTCGATATCGAGATTCACGGCTCGGGCATCGTCGTGCCGAAGGGCTATCGTTTCGGGCTTTCGATCCGGGGCTGTGACTACGTCTATCCCGGTGAGCCGAACGCTGGCCTGTCGAATATGAAGAACGTATTCACCGGCGTTGGGCCGTTTCTGCATGACGACGAGACGGACCGGCCGCCGGAGGTGTTCGACAACGATGTGACCGTGCATCTGGGCCCCGACAATCCGGGCTATGTGCTGCTGCCGATCATTCCGGCCAAATAGGCTCCCGCATGGCGAAGAGCGCGTATGCCGATGACCCGCAGTTCCGCACCGAAGTGCGGGACGGAATGCGTATCGACTGGGATGTGCCTATCGAGATGGACGACGGCAACGTCCTGCGGGCGGATATCTTCAGGCCGCGGGGGAAGGGGCGGTACCCGGTCATCATGAGCCATGGGCCCTACGCGAAGGGCTTGTCGTTCCAGGAAGGTTACGAAACCGCATGGAACATCATGGTCGAGAACTTTCCCGAGGTGGCGCAGGGCACCACCAACAAGTACGCCAACTGGGAGGTCGTGGACCCGGAGAAATGGGTGCCCGACGGCTATGTGGTCATCCGCGTGGACTCGCGTGGCTCCGGCCGGTCGCCGGGCATCGTCGATGTGCGCTCGCCGCGCGAAACGAAGGATTTCGCGGCCTGTATCGAATGGGCCGGGGTCCAGCCCTGGTCGAACGGCAAGGTGGGCCTGAACGGGATTTCCTACTACGCGATCAACCAGTGGCACGTGGCGGCGCTCAAGCCGAAGCACCTGACCGCGCTTTGCGTGTGGGAGGGGGCCGGTGACTACTACCGGGATTCCAACTATCACGGCGGAATCCTGTCGACCTTCGTGACCAACTGGTACGACAAGCAGGTCGAATCCGTGCAGTACGGCCTTGGCAAGAACGGCCCGCGGTCCGCGGTGCACGGCGACCTCGTCTGCGGGCCCGAAACCTTCACCCGCGCGCAGCTGAAGAAGAACCGCACCGATCTGCCGAAGGAGTTGCTCACGCGCATGCTCGACGATGCGTGGTATCGCGGCCGGTCGGCCGACTGGTCGAAGATCGACCTCCCGGTGCTGTCGGCCGGCAACTGGGGCGGGCAGGGGCTGCATCCGCGCGGCAACATCGACGGGTTCGTGCACGCTGCCTCGAAAGAGAAGTGGCTCGAGATGCACGGGCGCGAGCACTGGACCGAGTTCTACACCGATTACGGCCTCGACCTGCAGAAGCGCTTCTTCGGGCACTTCCTGAAGGGCGAGGACACCGGCTGGAAGAAGCAGCCGAAGGTCTTCCTGAACATTCGGCGTCCGGGCGAGGTGTTCGAGCCGCGCGCGGAGAAGGAATGGCCGATCAAGCGCACGCACTGGACAAAGGCCTATCTCGACCCGGAAAGCGGGGTGCTGGCGCGGCGCAAGCTCGAACGCAAGCGCACGGCCACCTATGCCGGGCTCGGGGATGGGGTCACGTTCCTGATGCCCTCGTCAGACCGTGAAATCGAGATCACCGGCCCACTGGCGGCCAAGCTGTTCGTCTCCTCGGAAACGAAAGACGCGGACCTCTTCCTGGTGGTGCGCCTCTTCGCGCCCGACCTGAAAGAGGTCACCTTCAAGGGCGCACTCGATCCGCACACGCCGATCGCGCAAGGCTGGTTGCGGGCGTCGCACCGCAAGCTCGACCGGAAGAAATCGAAGTCCTATCAGCCCTATCACAGCCATGACGAGAAGCAGCCGCTCAAGCCCGGGTCGATCTACGAGCTCGATGTCGAGATCTGGCCCACGTCGATCGTCGTGCCGCCGGGGTATCGCCTCGGGCTGACCGTGCGGGGACGCGACTATGTCTATCCGGGCGGTACGGGCGGGCGGCTGTCCAACATGAAGAACGAGTTCACCGGCGTGGGGCCGTTCATCCATGATGGCCGAGACGCGCGCATCTACGGCGGCAATGTCACGATCCATTGCGGGCCGAAGCATCCATCACATCTGTTGCTGCCGGTGATTCCGAGCAAGCGACGGGCCACACGCAAAACAAACTGAGGGGGAGAGTGCCGTGACCGAGGACGTGACCTATACGGACATTGGCCAGAACTACGACAAGGTGGTGGCAGGTATCCGCATCGACTGGGATGTTCCCATCGAGATGGACGACGGTGTCGTTCTGCGGTGCGACGTCTATCGGCCCGACGACGACGGGCAGTATCCGGTCATCATCAGCTACGGGCCCTACTGCAAGTGGCTGCACTGGAAGGACGGCTATCCCTACCAGTGGAAGCAGATGATCGAGGACTATCCCGATTGTCTCGCGGGTTCGACGAACCGTTACCAGAACTGGGAACTGGTCGATCCGGAGAAATGGGTTCCCGACGGCTATATCTGCGTGCGCGTGGATTCACGTGGCGCGGGCCGTTCGCCGGGCATGCTGGATGTCTGGTCGGCGCGCGAGGCGCAGGACTTCCACGACTGCATCGAGTGGGCGGGAACGCAAGCCTGGTCGAACGGCAAGGTCGGGACCTCGGGCATCTCCTACTACGGCATGAACCAGTGGCAGGTCGCCTCCCTGCAGCCGCCGCACCTGGCCGCCATGTGCGTGTGGGAAGGTGCGGCGGACTACTACCGTGATCTCGGGCACCATGGCGGCATCGCGTGCCGCTTCCCGTCGGTCTGGTACAACTCCGCGGTCGTCCCGCGCCAGCACGGCAAGGGCGAGAACGGGCTCAAGAGCAAGATGAACGGCGAGTGGATCTCGGGACCGGAGACCCTGACCGAGGAAGAGCTCGCGCAGAACCGCCGGGATTTCGGCAAGGACATCCTCGATCACCCGCTGGTCGACGACTACTGGAAGGCCCGGTTTCCGGACTTCTCGAAGATCAACGTGCCGCTGCTCTCATCCGGCAACTGGGGCGGCGTCGGCCTGCACCCGCGCGGGAACACCGAGGGCTTCGTGAACTCGGCCACCGACCAGAAGTGGCTGGAGATGCACGGTCTCGAACACTTCACCCACTATTACACGGACTATGGCATCGACCTGCAGAAGCGCTTCTTCGGGCACTTCCTGAAGGGCGAGGACACCGGCTGGGACAAGCAGCCACGCGTCCAGCTCCTTGTGCGCCATCCGGGCGAGAAGTATGTCGAGCGGGCCGAGGAAGACTGGCCGATCCCGCGCACCGAATGGACGAAGAAGTATCTGGAACCCGCCGGGCGCACGCTCGCCGACGCGCCGATGGCGGAGGCAACCGCCACGACCTACGACGCGCTGGGCGACGGGCTGACCTTCCTCACGCCGCCCGTGGAGGCCGAGACGGAGATCACCGGCCCTGTCGCGGCCAAGCTGTTCATCTCGTCGGAGACCGAGGATGCCGACCTCTTTCTCGTCCTGCGCGTCTTCACCCCGGACCTGAAGGAGATCGTCTTCAAGGGGGCGAACGACCCGCACACGCCGGTCGCAATCGGCTGGCTCAGGGCGTCGCACCGGAAGCTCGATACCGAGAAGTCGCTGCCCTACCGGCCGTATCACACCCATGACGAGGTGCAGCCGCTCACGCCGGGCGAGATATACGAGCTCGACATCGAGGTCTGGCCGACATCCGTCGTGCTGCCGGAAGGCTACCGGCTCGGGCTGAGCGTGCGCGGGCGTGACTATGTGTGGCCCGGCTACGAGCCGGGCTCGCCGGAGATCGCCGGCCGCATCCAGTACGGGGTGGGTCCGTTCAAGCACGAGATCAAGGGGAACCGGCCGCTCGATGTGTATGGCAAGAACATCACGCTGCACACTGGACCGGACCACCCGTCCCACGTTCTGTTGCCGGTGATTCCGGGGGTGTAGACGCCGGCTAGCGCCGCGCCGGGTCGAACCGGTCTTCGAGTTCGGCCCAGCAGTCGAGATAGTCGGCCTGCAGCAACGGCGTTTCGCGCGCGAAGTCGGTGGGACGCAGGACGAATCGCGTCTCGAGCATGAAGGCGAGGGTGCCGTCGAGTTTCTCCGGTGTGAGCGCTGCCCTGCTCGCTGCCTCGAACGTCGCTGCGTCGGGCCCGTGCACGGCCATGCAGTTGTGCAGGCTGGCGCCGCCCGGGGTGAACCCGGCTGCCTTCGCGTCGTGGGCGCCTTCCACGAGCCTCATGAACTCGTTCATCGCGTTCCTGTGGAACCAGGGCGGGCGAAAGGTGTTCTCCGCGACCTTCCAGCGTGGCGGGAAGATCACGAAGTAGACGTTGGCAACACCGGCATCGGGTGAAGGAGAGGTCAGGACCGTGAAAATCGACGGGTCTGGGTGATCCACGCTGACGGTCCCGATGGTCATGAAGTTCGCGAGGTCGTACTTGTAGGGGACATGCGTACCGTGCCAGGCGACCACGTCAAGCGGTGACCAGTTGATCCCGGTGGTCTAGAACCCGCCGTCGAACTTGAAGACGAGTTCGAACGCTCCCGTGCGGTCCTCGAAAGCCGCGTTGGAGATCAGGAAATCGCGAGGGTCGGCAAGGCCGTTCGTGCCGATGATCCCAAGCTCCGGCAGCCGTAGGGCCGCGCCCTAGTTCTCGCAGACATAGCCGCGCGACGCGCCCTCGGGGCGTTCTGCGCGAAACTTGATGCCGCGCGGGACGACCGCGATCTCGCCGGGGTCCGTATCGATGCGCCCGAGCTCCGTGTGCAGTACGAGTCGTCTCTGCTGGGAAATGAACAGCATCTCGCCGTCGGCGTTGTGCAGGAAGCGATCCGTCATCGACTGGTTCGCGGCATAGAGGTGGATGCCGATACCGGACTGGCCACGGGCGTCCCCGCAGATCGCGTAGGTCTGCATGCCGTCGATCATGTCGGTCGGCGCGTCCGGGACGGGCAGCGGATTCCAGCGCATCTAGTTGGGCGAGGCGGGCGCGGTGTCGGTGCCGGCCGTTTTCCAGCCGGTGTGGGCGAGATGTACATATGCCGGCGCCTTGACCGTCGGCCGGACCCGGTAGCACCAGGTTTGCCGAGGCTCTTCGCGCGGAACCGTAAATGCCGTGGCGCTTATGCCCTCGAAATAGAGGCCGTAGGGCGGCTTCTGGGGTGAGTTCTGCCCCTTGGGGAGCGCCCCGGGCAATGCTTCGCTGGAGGCATAATTGTCGAAACCGCTCTAATAGCCCGGGTTCGTGGCGGTCGTCGCGCCGTCCATGGCCGCGTCCATGGCCGTGCTCCCCGTTTTCGCAGGGCGATAAAAGTTACATATGTAACTAAATCAAGCTTACTGGGCCGTGTAGCCGCCGTCGATCAGGAGATCCGATCCGGTCATGAAGCTGGATTCGTCGCTCGCCAGGAACACGGCGCCGGCGGCAATTTCCTCGGGCCTCCCGAGCCGGTCGAACATGGTGCCGTTGGCTGCCTGTGCCGCCGTCCGGTCCTCGAAGTTCGTAACGAAGCGATCGGTCTCGACGGGCCCGGGCGAGAGGCTGTTGACCCGGATGTTCTGATGCGCGTGATCGAGCGCCATAGCGCGGGCCATGTTGATGAGCGCGCCCTTCTGCGCGCAGTACCAGGGGCGTCCCGGCTTTGCGGTGCGTCCGAGCTGGGAGGCGATCAGGACGATGCTGCCGCCGCCGTTCGCCTCGATGACCGGGATCGCGTGCTTTGAGAACAGGAAGGCACTGTTGAGGTTGACGTCCATCGTCCGCCGCCAGTCGTCGTAGGAGATGTCAGTGAGCGGGGCGAGCGGGAGATCGTAGATCGCGTTGTTGACCAGAACATGCAGCCCGTCGAAATTCTCCACAGCAGCCTGCACCGCATCCTGCGCGCTTTGCTCCTCGGCCACATCGGCCGCGAGGGCAACGCCGCGTCCGCCCGCGCGCGCGATTTCATCGACGGTCGCGTTCACGCGCTCCGCATTAATATCGACGCAGACGACCTCAGCGCCTTCCGCGGCGAACCGTTTGGACATCGCCCGCCCGATCCCGCCACCGGCCCCGGTGACGATTGCTACCTTGTTCTCCAGTGCACTCATTCCTGTGGTTCTCCTTTGAATTTACCGATCTTCTCGCCGCTGCCCGCGCTTCACAGCCCCGCATGCGGGACCGAGGGGAAATAGATAGCATTTCAGATGAATTTGATTAGAGTTTTAAATAATTGAAATTGCGCACAAATTTGATTCTCTCTAGGTTCTTTCTCACCACAACGAACCAAGTGGCGGGGCATCTGCTGGTCGCCTCGCTCATCAGTGCGCCGGCCGCGATCGTGATCGCACGGCTGATGGTGCCGGCCGAAAGCGCTGATGACCCCGGGGACGGGGCAGTGCTGAACGATGGTTTTGCCGATAGCCACAGGATGTATGACAGCACGATGGATGCGATCGTGCAGCGGGCACAGGATGGCCTGCGCCTGCTCTTGAACATCATCGCGATGCTAATCGTGTTTGTCAGAATGGTCGAGCTCCTCAATCAGATGCTGGGCCTGTTTCCCGACCTGAAGGGTGATCTGGTCAGCCTGCAGCGGATTCTGGGCTGGGGGCTAGCCCCCGTGGCCCGGCTGATCGGAATTCCCTGGTCCGAGACCGTCTCCGCGGGTTCGCTGATCGGGACCAAGATCGTCCTGAACGAGCTCATCGCCTTCCTCGACCTTGCAGCTGCGGGCAACAGCCTTTCGGAAAGATCGCGGACCATTCTGCTGTTCGCACTCGCCAGTTTCGCGAACTTCGGCAGCGTCGGCATCATGCTAGCGGGTATTATCGCCATGGCGCCGGATCGAAAGTCCGAGCTGATTGGCTTGGGCCTAAAATCGCTCGTCGCGGGTACGATCGCGACCTTCATGACCGGGGCTGTCGTCGCCTTGGTGATCTGATGGCGTTGCATCCCGCTTCGGCTGGGCCGGGTTTGGGGTATACTGCGGGGTTTATCGCAACCACGGCACACAGGTGACGTCATTTCCGACGCGCGCGCCTTCAACGAAGCGGAGCAGACCCGCTTCCGCAATCTCCTGAACCTCGCGAAGGAGAGCCCGTACGAGGGTGAGCGTGTCGCGGCGCTCGCGGCGGCGGAGCGCATGGCGAAGAGCCGCGGGATGACGCTGGAGGAGGCTGCCGGCGGCGGTCCTGCGCCCAAGCGACCCGAGGCCAGATTCCCGCATTTCTCGCGCAAGCAGGCCGAGGATGCGTTCGGCCTCGCCAAGGCGGCGCGGATGACGGACGCCTGGACCCAGGCCGACAAGGCCCGGCGTGATGCGGCGATGGAAGAGGCGCGGCGACGCGGCCTCGACGAGGAGGAACGGCGCAAGGCCGCCATCGCGTCGAACCGTGTGCCGCGGCGTAACGACCGCAAACGCGACCCGCAGAGCCACGCGCGCGTGCTGTTGCAGGAGACGTCGCTCCCCCTGGAGGAAATCAGCACCCTCACGGGGTTGAACATCTATCAGGTCGTCGGCATGAAGCTGAAGCTACGCCCGGCAAGCCGGCGGGACTGAGTGCCCCACATTCATGCCGCCTTGACGCGGCAGGACGGACGGCTTTGACTTGTCGATGCGTGAACGAACATGTCCCAAGAGGCATGGAAGAGGGGGTGAAATGAACTACGACGGCTACACCGCGATCGAGGCTGCGCGCGACGGACGCATTCTGCGGCTCACCCTGTCGCGTCCCGAGACGCTCAATGCGATCGACGCGGTCCTGCACGAGGAACTGTCGCGGATTTTCTTCGATGTCGATGCCGACGACGAAACCGATGTGGTGATACTGACGGGCGCGGGAAATGCCTTCTGCGCCGGCGGGGACCTGCAGTGGCTGAACGCCATGCACGGAGATCCCGCGGCGTTCGCGAAGACGGTGTGGGAGGGCAAGCGGCTGGTGAACAGCCTGCTCGACCTGCAGAAGCCGATCATTGCCAGGCTGCCGGGCCATGCGATCGGTCTCGGCTGCACGATCGCCTTGTTCTGCGACATCATCTACGCGGCGGAGCACGCCAGGCTTGGCGATCCGCATGTGGCGGTGGGTCTTGTCGCGGGCGATGGCGGCGCGGTCATCTGGCCGCAGCTCATCGGCTACGCGCGAGCCAAGGAGTATCTGATGACCGGCGACCTGCTGACGGCTTCGGAAGCAGCGTCCATCGGGCTGATCAATCACGCGGTCCCGGCCGATGAACTGAACGGGGCTGTGGACGCAATGGCTGCGCGGCTGGCCGGGGGCGCGGTCAACGCCATCAAGTGGACGAAGGCCTCGGTCAATGGCGGCCTCAAGCAGGCGGCGAACGCGGTTCTCGATACGGCTTTCAACTTCGAGGCGATGTCCCAGATGACCGATGATCACCGGATCGCCACCGAGGCGTTCATGAACAAGGAAACGCCGAAGTTTACCGGCAGATAGGAGAGGCGGGCGCGTGGAGCACTTCCAGGAGGCTGAGCACATCACCATGCTGCGCGACACCGTGCGGCGTTTCGTCGAGAACGAGATGCCGCGCGCGAAGGCGCAGGAATGGGACCGGGAGAACGCGTTTCCCCGCGAAATCTTCGACCAGCTCTCGGCGCTGGGCGTCAACGCGCTCACGGTGCCCGAGGAATATGGCGGCGCTGGCCGGAACATCACCGCCACGATGGTGGTGATCGAGGAACTCGCCCGGCGTTCCATGGCCGTCGCCGTGCCCTACATCATGTGTGCCTGCTACGGCGGCATGAATATCGAGGAGGTGGGCAGCGAGGAACAGAAGCGCGAGCTGCTGCCGAAACTCGCCAACGGTGAGCTGCTGTTCGCCTACGGAATCTCCGAGCCGGACGTGGGCGCCGACGTCGCGAGCGTACGGACCACGGCCGTGCGCAAGGGTAACGGCGCGACGGTGACCATCAACGGCGCCAAGCGTTTTTGCTCAGGTGCTAACATCGCTGACTATATCTACGCGGTCGTGAAGAGCGATCCGGACGCCGAGCGCTACCAGAACCTGTCGATTGTTTTGATCCCGCCCGATGCGCCCGGCGTCACCATCGAGCTTCAGAACGCGATGGGGATGAAGGGCGCTTCCACGTGCGATGTCACCTTCGAGGATGTCGAAGTCCCGGCCGAGAATATTGTTGGCGGCGAAGCGGGCTGGAACGACGGCTGGCGGCGGATCGTCGGGCCGGGCCTCGATGTCGAGAAGATCGAGGTCGCGGCCCTCGCGCTCGGCAATGCCGCGGCGGCCGTCGATGACGCCTGGGCCTACGCTGAGGAACGGCGGCAATTCGGCAAGCCGGTGTCCGCCTACCAGTCGGTTAGGCACATGCTCGTCGACTGCAGGACGAAGCTGCACGCCTGCCGGTTGATGACCTATCACGCGTCCTGGCTTCTGGACGAGAAGAAGCCGGCGTCGGTCGAGACCTCCATGGCGAAGCTCTATGTGAGCGATGTCACCAAGGAGATCGTGCTGACATGCCAGCAGGTGATGGGCGCGTATGGCTACATCAAAGAGTTCGATATGGAGCGCTATGTGCGTGAGGCGCTCCTGATGCCGATCATCGGCGGGTCGTCCGCGATCCAGAAGAACAACATCGCGAACCGGCTGCGGCTGGCACGGGAGTAGCCGCGAACGATAGCGGTCGGACGGGAGGACGGAATGCGCACGGACATCAGTGGATGGTCTACCCGGCTGACCGACGAGATCATCACTCGGAACACCGAGAGCGGCATCTGGCGCAACCGCACGCTTTCCGACGAGCTTGCGGCACTTGTGGCCCGGGATCCTGACCGGGTGCTGTTCGTCGAGGGTGGGCGCAGTCATTCGGTCGCGGACATGGACCGCATGGCCCGGGCCCTGGCGAGCGCATTGCACGCGCGGGGGCTTGCCGCCGGCGATGTGGTGAGTTTTGAGCTTCCCAACTGGCCGGAGACCGTTGCAATCGACCTGGCCTGCGCGATGCTCGGCCTCGTTTGTAACCCGATCATCCCCATCTACCGGGACGCCGAGGTGTCCTACATCCTGCGCGATGCGGGCACCAAGGCGATCTTCGTTCCGACGACGTTCCGCAAGTTCGACTATGCGGACATGATTGCCCGGCTCCGGGCCGAACTTCCCGCGCTCGAGCATGTCATCACGGTGCGGGGCGCGGCCGACGGCGCGACCGCATTCGAGGACCTTCTCGGCGAGGGCGAGGAGCGGTTCCTCGGTCTGCCGGAAGTCGATCCCAACGCCGTTAAGCTGATTATGTACACCTCGGGTACGACGGGACGGCCGAAGGGTGTGCTCCACAGCCACAACACGATCGATACCGAGATCCAGGCGATTTCCGGGTTTCTCGGCCTGGGGGATGACGATGTAATCCTGATGCCGTCGCCCGTCTCGCACATCACGGGTTACCTGTACGGGATTCAGATGCCGTTCACCCTGAACGCGCCGGCGATCTTCATGGAAACCTGGGATGCCGCCGCTGCGGGCGATCTTATCGACTCCCACGGGGTCACGTTCACGATCGCCGCGACCGTCTTCCTCCAGGAGTTGACGGTCTTTGCCCGGGAGAACGGCCGCACCCTGCCCAGCCTCCGCTTCTTCCCGTCGGGCGGTGCGCCGGTGCCGCCGGAGGTCATCTACAATGCCCATGCAGCGTTCGACCGGTGCGTTTGCTCGCGCGTTTACGGATCGACCGAGGCGCCGACCGTGACCCTCGGCGTCAACAGCCGTGACGAGGAGGCGCTCGGCGCCACCACCGAAGGGCACATCGTCGGTCACGAGGTCAAGATCGTGGACCCTGCCGACGGCCGGGCACTCGGGCCGGGTGAGGAGGGCGAGATCCTGTCGCGCGGCCCGGAGATGTGCCTCGGCTATGCGGCCGCGGAACACAATGCGCAAGCGTTCGAGGCGAACGGCTTCTTCCACACCGGCGACCTCGCCATGCTCGACGCCGAAGGCGCGCTGGTGATTACCGGGCGTTCCAAGGACTTGATCATCCGAGGCGGCGAGAACATCAGCCCGCGCGAGGTCGAGGATGCGCTGCATGAGCATCCGGCGATCCGCGAGGCCGCCGTGGTCGCGATGCCCCATGCGCGAATGGGCGAGACCGGCTGCGCCTTCGTAGTCCTTGAACCGGGCGCGGAGCTAAATCTTGCCCGCGTGTTGGACTTCCTGTCCGGCACCGGGATGGCGAAGCAGAAGTATCCCGAACGGCTTGAGATCATCGATGACTTTCCGCGCACGGCCGCCGGAAAGATCCGGAAGAATGTGCTGCGTGACCGCATCGCGGACAAACTCGCGGACGATGACGGGGATCGCGCGCGGTTGACAGGTTCCGGATTGGAGGACAACCTGATCGACAGATAAAAACCTATTTCACAAATGTGAAACGGTACGGTTAGGGAGGCGCAAATGCAGACTCGGGATGTTGAATTCAACAGTTGTGGCGACACCATTCGGGGCACGCTCTACATGCCCGACGGCGCCACGAACCCGCCGCTCGTGGTGATGGCCGGTGGCTGGTGCTACGTGAAGGAAATCGTCATGCCGTACTACGCGGACGATTTCGTCGATATCGGCTGCGCATGCCTGATCTTCGACTACCGGCGCTTCGGGGACAGCGACGGTCTGCCGCGCCAGCACATCAACCCCTGGGACCAGATCGAGGACTATCGCAACGCCGTCAGCTTCGCGAAGACGCTCGACGGGATCGACACCAACCGGATCGGTGTCTGGGGCATTTCCTATTCCGGCGGCCATGCGATCTGCGTGGCGGCACTCGATTCGCGGGTGAAGTTCGCGATGTCCGTCGTGCCTGTCGTCGACGGGTTCCCGACGATGCGGCGCTGCCATGGCGAGCGGAAGTTCGCGGCGATCCAGAAGCTCATCCTCGAGGATCGCGAGGCCCGTCAGCGCGGCGAACCGAGCCAGATGATCGCGATGTCCACGACCGATCCCGATAACGAGATCAGCTCATGGCCGTTCCCGCATGTCTGCACGATCTTCAATGACATCAAGGAACGCGAGGCGCCGAACCACATCCACGAGAACACGCTCGAATCCGTGGAACTGCTGATGCAGTACGACGTCATGCCGTATGCGAAACGGGTCTATGAGACGCCCTATATGATGGCGATCGCCAAGGGCGACAACATCACGTCCGCGGACCTGGAGATCGATGTGTTCAACGCGGTGCCCTGTCCGAACAAGGAGCTCGCGATCGTCGAGGGTGTCGATCACATGAGCCTCTATTCGAATAACGAGCATCTCGAGAAGGTGTCGAGCGCACAGGCCAACTGGCTGCACGATCTGCTGTTCGGGCCGGATGCCTTGCTTGCCCAGCCGGCGGAGTAGTGTCCCCGCGGGTTCCGGAGTGCGTGTCAGGCCTTCACGATTGCTTGACCGGCCCCAGAATTCCCGGCCCGTGCGATCAGCATCGGGAACATTCCGGAATTCACCATGGACATAGTGAATTCGTTTTTGGAAGCTTTCGTCGGGCTAGAGACGTCTGACGGGGAGTTTAAATAACAAACAGGGAGGACTTTATGGTTCTGGCCGATATCTTCATCGGCGCCGCGCCCTTCGCGCTGGTCATGCTTTTCGTGCTGATCCTGTTCATGATCTTCCCGGACATCGCGATCTACCTGGCGGACCTCAAACGCTCGCTGAGCTGACCTGCTCAGGTTCCACACGCGGACCTGCAAAGGGCGACGGGGCATATCCCGTCGCCCTTTTCGTTTGTGCGATCGGTGCTAAGCTTCCCGGCAACGGCTTGAGACCGAAACATCAAAGGGGGGAGAAATGGCCAAGGACGGAACGGTCGCGATCGACATGCACTGCCACGTGTTTTCGCCGTCGGCGAAGGCGCTGATGGACAAGCACTATCAGCCCGAGGACATCCTGGAGCCACGCAGAGATCCCTACATGTTCTACGCCCACCCGGCATCGATGGCGGTCGACAACGAGAACATTCCGAGCCTCGTGCCCAAGATGGTGGACCTGAAACCGCGCGAGGCCGACATGGATGCGACCCGTATTGATGTGCAGGTCGTGAGCCCGGTGCCGATCCAGTTCTATTACTGGACCGATTCGGCGCTCGGGAACGAGCTGGCGCGTATGCAGAACGATGATGTCGCGAAGCTAGTGGCTGGAAATCCGGGACGGTTCGCGGCCATGGGTACGCTGCCGTTACAGGATCCGACGGCTTCGGTGATCGAGATGCGCCGCGCGGTGAAGGAACTCGACATTCGCGCCTTCATCCTGTCCACAAACGTGGACGGGGTTGAGTTGTCCGACGAACGCTTCGATCCCGTCTATGCCGAGGCGGTCGCGCTCGATGTGCCGCTGTTCCTGCACCCGTTCGGCTTCACGGACGGGGCGCGGCTGCGGCCGTTCTTCATGCACAACTGTGTCGGGCAGCCCCTCGAGGAACAGATCGCCATCACGCATCTGATTTTCGGCGGGGTTCTCGACCGGCACCCCGGCATCAAGATCTGCATCGCCCATGGCGGCGGCTACTTTCCCTATTACGCTGGCCGGATGGACCATAGCTGGGAGTACCGGCCCGAGCTTCGGGACAAGATCAGCCGGCCGCCGAGCGAGTATTTGAGCGAGCTCTACTATGACACGGTCGTCTTCCGGCCCGACCAGCTCGAGTATCTGGTCAATATCGTGGGCGTCGACCGGGTGTTGATGGGGACGGATTATCCCTTCGATATGCAGGAGTTCGAGCCGGTCTCCTTTGTCGAGAGCGCGACGAAGCTGAGCGCGCCGGAACGCAAGAAGATCCTTGGCGGGACGGCCGCCGCGATCATGGGGATCGGCTAGCAAAGGCTTTGAAACCTGGAGCGACGGAAGAAACGAAAATGACTCTCAAGCATGGATTCAAGCAGATGGTGGCCGAGGCAAACGCCGTCATCGAGACGGTGTCGGTCAAGGACGCGTTGGCCGTGGTCGGTGAGGCCGGCTACACATTCATCGACATTCGCGAGGGGGATGAACGTGAACAGGGCACCATCGCCGGTTCGGTGCATGTACCGCGCGGGTTCCTCGAGTTTCACGCGGACCCGGAA
>JAYPRP010000032.1:7697-25885 GCA_038132575.1 Rhodospirillaceae bacterium | reverse complement strand
CGCGATTCGTGGGGGGCGGCGGGCGCTTTGGGGGCCCCCTTCGAAGCTGCGGGGGGGGCGGTGGGGGGACCGAGGAAGCGGCCGCTGACGCGGAGGCCACCGACGATAACAACAATGACAAGACCGACGCTGACGAGACCAACGCGGACGAGAACAGTGAAGACGAGACTGCGGACCTCGACAGCGAAATCGATATCCCCGAGCAGAAGGCGAGCGAGGAACAGGCCGACGAAGAGTCGGAGGACGACACGGCCTCAGACGACGACGATGTGGACGATCCGGTCGCGGAAGACGATACGGATGCGGATGCCGAGGCAGCTGTAGCGTCCGAGGACAGCGACGACGAGGCCGGTGGAGATGATTCCGGTGAGGATGAGTCCGTGGACGACAGTTCCGACGACGCGGATTCCGAATACGACACGCCAGAAGACGATGAGCCCGAGGACGACAACCGTCCGCGGCGCTCGGGCTGGTGGAACCGCGCATCGAGCTGACGCCCGGCAGAACGGCTAGGGCCGCCAGGCCCCCAGCCTGTCGATCGCCCTGCGCATATCCTCTTCCGTTCCGGCGAAAGAGAACCTGACGAAGGCATTTCCCCGATAGGGATCAAAATCGAGCCCGGGCGTCGATGCAATCCGCGCCTCGGCCAGCATCCGGCTGCAGAACGCTGCGCTGTCTTTCGTCAGCTTCGAGACGTCCGCGTAGATGTAGAACGCACCGTCGGCGGGTGCGAGGCGGTCGAATCCCACATTCGGCAGTCCCGCCAGCAGGATATCTCGGTTCCGCGCATATTTCGCCACATTCCCGCGCAGCTCGTCATGGCTGTCGAAGGCGGCCAACGCAGCGTACTGCGACAGGGACGGCGGCGAGATGAAGAGGTTCTGGGCCAGGCACTCGACCGACCGCATCATCGATTCCGGCACGATGAGCCAGCCCAGCCGCCACCCCGTCATCGAGAAATACTTCGAGAAGCTGTTGATGACGATAGCCTCGTCGTCGAACGCCAGCGCCGTAACCGATTCATGGCCGTAGGTGATGCCGTGATAGATCTCGTCCGAGATGAAGCGGATCGCATAACGCCCCGCGAGCGCCGTTAGTGCGCGCATTTCGTCGGCACCGACCATGGTTCCGGTCGGGTTCGACGGGCTCGCGACGATCAGGCCATCGAGCGTTTCGGCCTCTTCGGCGAGGATTGCAGGCGTGGTCTGAAAACGATCTGCAGCGCGGGTCTCGATCACCACGGGTTCGACACCGAGCGCGGAAAGGATGTTGCGATAGGCCGGATAGCCCGGCGCGGCCAGCGCCACGCGGTCGCCGACATCGAATGCCGCGAGGAACGCGAGCAGAAAGGCCCCCGACGAGCCCATCGTGACCACTACCCGCTCGGGTGCAACGGTCACCCCATACATTTCGTCGTAATAGGCGGCGATCCGCTCGCGCAGGGCCGGAATGCCGAGCGCATCCGTGTACCCAAGCCGTTCGCCGCGGATCGCGGCAGTCGCGGCCTCCCGCACGCGCGCGGGCGCCGGCGTTCCGGGCTGGCCGACTTCGAGATGGACGACATCCTCCCCCGACGCCGCAAGCGCATTCGCCTCGCGCATCACGTCCATGACGATGAACGGGTCGATCCGCCCGCGCCTCGAGATCTTCGGCGGCATGGTGACGGCTAATCGTCCGTACTGACCGCGAGCCCGAACGACCGCGAATCCTTGACGAACTGGCAGACCTGGACCGTGCGCGGCAGCCCACGCGGACAGTAGAAACCGTTGACCCGGCCGATAGCCGGGGTCTCCCGGACCCGGTGCCCCAGCGCCGTCAACCCGGCCTGTTCGTCCGCCGGCATCGCGGCTTCCACCTGCGCAATGTCGGGATCGCCGCTGCTGAAAACGCGCGGCGCCGCCACCGCGCTGATCATGTTCTCGTCGCCGCCGGTGATCGTATCGAGCGCGATCCGGGCGACCACACCCGGCGTCGGCCCGGCCCCCGCCGCCGCGAAGAAGGTCAGGCCGATGATCTCGTTGACCATCATCGCCACGGTCGGCACGGATGCGCGCGGCGCACCCGGCGGCGGCGCCAACAGGATTCCCGTCCCCGGCGCGATGATGCCGGTGCCGAAGGGCCCGCCCATCGTGAACGAGCAGGCCACGGTGCGGCCCTGGTTGTCGACGGCAACGATGCTCGCGCCGCTCTGGATGGCATCGGCGCGGATCGAAATGCTCGGCCGCGGCGGATTGTGGGCCGTCTCCGACAGTCCCGCGACCAGCGCGGACACAGCCGCGGACGAGACCGGATCAGCCACCCCTGTCGCATCTGCCTGATATGCCCGACCCTCGAGCTCGAGCATAAGGTGCGCGCGCGAATCGGAACCGTCATAGCGGTCGTCGTCGCGCGCCGCTGCCCAGATTTGCGCTGCGATCCTGCCCCCGCCTTCCGGGGCGAAGGCCACAATATTGTCACCCTGTTCAAAGCGGATCGGATTTAGGATTTGCGGCCGATAGTTGCGCAGATCGTCGAGGGTCATCCGCCCCCCGGCGACGCGGACGGCATCGATGAAGGAACGTCCAAGCACGCTATCGTAGAAAACTCCCGGTCCGAGCGTCCGCAGGTTCGACATGACCGCGCCGAGCTCGAGCTGTCGGAGCTGGTGCCCCTCCGCGATCTCGCCCGCGCCGACACCGAAGACCAACCGCGCCTCAGGCCCGAAATTGACGATCGGCCGGGCCGCCTGGAAGTCGCGGACGAACGCGCGAGAGACGGCGTGTCCTGACCGGGCGAAGTCCTCCGCCGGGCGCAGGATGTCGGACCAGGCGAGCTTGCCATAACGCGCATGGAGCAGAAACATGCCCCGGATGTTGCCCGGGATGGCGAATTTGGCGCCCGGATCGGCCGGCCGCTTGGGCATGAACGAAATCGTCTCGGTGCGAATCCGAACCGCATCATGGACCAGACACACGCCCCCGCCGCCGATGCTGGCCGCCCCCGGCAGGGTGACAGCCATCGCGAAATAGGCCGCCACCGCCGCATCCGCCGCAGTCCCGCCAGCAGACAGGACCTCGCGGCCGACAAGCGCTGCACGCGGCTCGTCCGCGATCAGCCCGCCGAAGAAGCCCTCGACAAAACCGATATCGCCCTGCTCCGGACCGCCGCCGCCACCGCACGCCGTCAGCGCCAGAAGGGTGCCGACAAGCATTCCGCGACCCGATTGACGCCACAATCGTGTGTTTCTACGTTGGGGATCATTCTTGGAGATAAACACTTGCGTCCGTTCGTTCTTTTGGCCGGCCTGATCACCGTACTCGCCGCGGCGGCGAGTACGCCTGCGCTGGGACAGGGCCGAAACATCGGTATGGTCCGCGACGCAGAGATCGAAAATATCATTCGTGACTATGCGACGCCAATTTTCAATGCGGCGGGGCTCGACAGTGGCGTAGTCAAAGTGCACCTGGTCAACGATGCCCGGTTGAACGCCTTTGTCGCCGGCGGCCAGCGCGTTTTCATCAATACAGGGCTGCTGGTTCGCTCAAAGGGTCCCGAAGAAGTGATCGGCGTGATCGCCCATGAGGCCGCCCACATCGCCGGCGGCCACCTCGCCCGCTTCCAGGACGAGCTGCGCAATGCCAAGACGACCTCCATCATCGCGCTGCTCGCCGGCCTCGCGGCAGGTATCGCGACCGGCGACGGGCGCGTGGCGGGCGCGATCGCCGGCGGCGGCACCGATGCCGCGCTCTCCAGCCTCCTTAAGTACAGCCGGACCCAGGAATCGGCGGCGGATGCGGCGGCGCTCAAGTATCTCGACGCGACCGGCATCTCCGCGCGCGGGCTACTCGAGTTCTTCGAGCTGCTCCAGCGGGAAATAAGCCTCAACGGCGGGCGCGAACATCCATACCTCAGCACGCATCCGCTCACGAATGACCGGATCGCAACCGTGTCCGGCCACCTCGCGCTGTCCCGTTTCGCGAACGCCCCCATCGTCGAGGATCTGGCCCGCAAGCACGAATACATGCGCGCGAAGCTAATCGGATTCATGGAACCGCTGAAGACCACCTTGCGCATCTATCCAGAGACGCGAGACGACGTCCCGGCGCGATATGCGCGCGCGATCGGCCACTATCGCAACGCCGACATGAAAAAGGCGCTCCCGCTCGTGAATGCCCTGATCGCGGACCAGCCGGACAATCCGTACTTCCATGAACTCAAGGGGCAGATGCTGCTTGAGAATGGACAGGTCGCCAACTCGTTGCCGCCCTACACGCGCATGGTCGAGCTCGCACCCCGCGAGCCGCTGCTGCGTGTCGCGCTGGGCAAGGCGCAGGTGGAGTCCGGTCGGCAGGACCTGCTTGAGCCGGCGCTTGCCAACCTTCAGGCGGCCGTGCGCATGGATCGACAGATGCGCGAGGCCTGGCGCCTGCTGACGGTCGTGAACGGACGGCTCGGCAACCAGGGAGAGCTTGCACTCGCGCAGGCCGAGTACACGTTGCTCGGCGGCGACGTAAAGGCCGCACAGGCGCTGGCCGAACGCGCAAGCGGCATCCTGCCGACCGGCGCGCCGGGTTGGCTCCGCGCCCAGGACATCGTGAGCGAGACGGAGCGCCGGCTCGAAAAACAGTGATCGCACCGGGTCACCATCGCGTGACACCTCGTCCATCCGCTTGAACCGATCCGCGCGGTTCACCATCATCCGCCCCGCGGGGCGCCGTTCGAGACGGCGCCCATGATCCGAGGAGGTGCATCGTGTCGGAATCCCGTGGCCCCATCCTGGCGGCGCTGGCCATCGCCGCAGCCGTCGCCATGGCGATCATGTTCCCTCCCGGCGGAGACCGGTCCGGCCCGATCGTCACCGAACTTTCGGCGACGGGCGCGGGGCGGGCCGGCGCGTCCTTCAGCGCAATTCAGCGAAACAACATTCGCAATACCGTGCGCGAGTATCTGCTCGACAATCCGGAAGTGATCGTCGAGGCGCTCGAGCTGCTCCAGGCGCGCCAGGAAGCGACCCAGCGACAGCAGAACCAGGGCGCGATCGCGGCCCACGCGGATCAGCTCGTCAGTTCGCGGCGGGACCCGTTCATCGGCAACCCCGACGCATCGGTCACCGTCGTCGAGTTCTTCGACTACCAGTGCCCCTACTGCAAGCGGGTCGCAGAGGATCTCGCGGTGCTCGCTGCGGAGGATTCGGACGTCAGGATCGTCTTCAAGGAGTTCCCGGTATTCGGCACCGAATCGTCCCTTGCGGCGCGCGCGGCCCTCGCGGCCGCGAAACAGGGCAAGTATGCCGAGTTCCACCTGGCACTCATGGGGCTGCGCGGCGCGCCATCCGAGACCGCCATTTTCCGGATCGCCGGCCGCCTCGGCCTGGATGCCGGGCGGCTCCGGCGCGACATGGGCGCACGGGAAATCGAGGACCAGATACAGGCAAACCTGCAACTGGCCCGGCAGATCGGTCTGCGTGGCACCCCCGCCTTCATCGTCGGCGATCGACTCATTTCCGGTGCGCTGAGCCCGGATCAGATGCGGGCCCTCATCGCCGAAGAGCGGGGCAGCTAGCGCGCGCTATTCCGCGTCCGGCTGGTTTTCGGGCAGGGCATCGCGGAACGCGGCCTCTTCGAGACAGGCCTCGTTGATCTTCAACGCCGTGGGAAACGCCAACAGATCGCAACCGAAGCGTTGCGCATTGTAGATCTGAGGCACGAGGCAGACGTCCGCCATGGTGGGGCTGTCGCCATGGCAGAAGCGGCCCGCGAGACCATCCGCCAGCAAACCCTCGACGCCGCGCATCCCCTCGTCCACCCAGTGCTTGTACCACTGCTCGTTGCGGGCCTCTTCATCGAGGTCGAACGCGCTTCCCAGGTGGCGCAGAACGCGCAGGTTGTTGAGCGGGTGAATGTCGCAGGCAATCGCCTGCGAGATCGTGCGCACGCGGGCGCGGCCAGCGGCGTCGCCCGGCATGAGCGGTTGGGTCTCGGGCCGCGTCTCGTCGAGATATTCCATGATCGCCATCGACTGGATCACATGGGTGCCATCGTCGTCGATCAAGGTGGGGACGAGGCCCTGCGGATTGACCGCCAGGTAGGCATCCGACACCTGGTCCTTGCGGCGAAGATGAATGTACTCCCGCTCCGCCTCCAGCCCCTTGAGGTTAAGCGCGATGCGCATGCGAAACGCCGCCGACGAACGCCAATAGTCATAGAGTTTCATGAATCCTCCGGTTCTCGCCCTTCAGGCCTTCAGGTTGCGGATTTCGAGCTCGGGCAACGCGTCGGCAGGTTCGAACGCGAACACCCGGCCATAGAATGCCAGTTCCGATTCCAGGGCCCGGGAAACATTCCCCGCCTTACGGAAACCGTGCCCTTCTCCCACGAACAGGACGTAGGCCACCGGAATGCCCTTCGCATCAAGCGCATCCACCATCGCCTCGGCCTGGTTCGGGGGCACGACCTTGTCGTCCGCGCCCTGCAGGAAAATCACGGGGCAGTTGAGCGCGTCCACGTGCTCGATGGGCGAGCGATCCCGGTAGAGAGCCTCTGTCTCGGGCAGCGGACCGATGAGCAGGTCGAGGTAGCGGCTCTCGAACTTGTGGGTGTCGCGGGCGAGCGTCATCAGGTCGCCGATCCCGTAGAGGCTCGCGCCGGCCGAGAACGCATCCCGGAACGCCAGCGCAGCCAGCGCCGTGTAGCCGCCTGCGCTGCCGCCGCGGATCGCGAGGCGATCCGGGTCCGCGCGGCCCGCGGAGACCAGGTGTTCCGCCCCGTACACCATGTCGTCCACATCCGCGCTTCCCCACTGCCCGTAGAGCGCCTCGCGGTAGGCGCGTCCGAAGCCGGTGCTCCCGCGATAGTTCACGTCCATCACGGCAAAGCCGCGGCTGGTCCAGTACTGGATGGCGAGACTGAACGACGGCGAGGTCTGCCCGGTCGGGCCCCCATGACCGCGCACGATCAACGGCGGACGCTCGTCGGGGTCGGCGGCATGGGTCGCGCTTCGGGGAGGGTAGTAGAAGCCGTATGCCTGCGCGCCGTCCGCGGTGTCGAACGTGACGGGCTCCGGCACGGAGAAGAACGCCGGGTCCAGATCGACGGCAAGCGCGGTCCGGAGGGTCTCGGTGTTGCCGGTCGCGGGATCGAAGAGAACAATGGACGACGCGGACGTCGCGGAGGATCCAATGAACACGATTTTGTCGCCGACCCATTGGGGCGCGGAAATGTCCGTATAGGGCACCGCGAGGGTGCGGAGTTCATGCCCTGCAATTTCCGCGAGATGCCACTCGCCGTCGCGCGTGTAGGCCGTCACGACGCGCCCGGACGGGCCGATGTCCGCCGTGCGCATCCCGAAAACCCACTGGGGCAGCCCGAATTCCGCCTCCATCGCATGCACGACCGAAACGCTCGCGCCGTCCCAGCGGTTCAGGTTCCACCATCCATTAGGGTCGGCGGCAAACACGAGCGTGCCATCCGGCGCCCAGACCGGCTGGAACACCGAAACGCCATCGCCGCCGGCAATCCTGCGGATTCCCGCCAGCGTCCCGTCGGCATCCACGTCCGCCATCCACAATGCCGCCGCGTCCCATGGCATGTCCGGCAGGTCCCAGGCGACCCAGCACAACGTATCCCCTTCGGGCGAGACACGGGGATTGGAGACGAAATCATGGCCGGCGACAAGGACGGTGCTTTCGCCCGTTTCGAGGTCGATCGACACCAACTCGTTGCACGCGCCGTCGGCGGTGTGGCGTTCGCGCACCGCGAGCAGCCTGTTTCTCATCCGGTCGTGGAACAGGTCGGCATGCCGGTGGCCGCTGTCGTCCGTCACGGCAACAGGCTCGGCGCCCCGTTCGACGCGATAGACACGCTGATCGTCGAAGTTGACGAAGAACACCATGCCTGCCGAGACGATCGCCGCGCCGCCGCCATACTCATGGACGCGCGAGCGCGCGGAGAATCCGTCCGGAATGGCGTCTTCGGGGCCATTGGGCATGTGCCGCACTACGACGACCCGGCCGCCCTCGCTCGGCCGTCCCTCCAGCCAGTAGATGTCGTCGCCATCGACGTGCACGGCACCCAGCGAGATCGTCGTATCCGCAATCATCCGGGCGGTGATCGGCGATGGCCAGGTCCCGCAAGGCGACACCGTTCTGGCGGTCATAGGAGAACGAGAGCCGCGAGGCCGAGGAAGGACACGAACCCGACCACATCCGTTATCGTCGTGAGAATAACGGCGGAGCCCACCGCCGGGTCGATGCGCAGCCGGTCGAGTACGACCGGCACGGTGACGCCCGCGAAGCCCGCGACCAGCAGGTTGAAGACCATCGCCGCCGCGATGATGAAGCCGATAGTGGGCTCACCGAACCACAACCACGCGACCAGTCCCATGAGGACCGCGAACAGCAGGCCATTGATCCCGCCCACGATTACTTCCTTGCCCATGATGCGCGCGGCGTTGGCGGGCGTCAGCTCTTTCATCGCGAGCGCGCGCACGGCCACCGTCAGCGTCTGGGTGCCGGCGTTGCCGCCCATCGAGGCGACGATGGGCATGAGGATTGCCAGCGCCACCACCTGATCGATCGCGGCATCGAAGAGGCCGATCACTAGCGAGGCGATGATGGCGGTCCCCAGGTTCACGAACAGCCAGGAAAACCGTGCCCGCGTGGTGTCGAACACCGCCTCGTAGAAATCGTCCTCGTGCACGCCGCCGAGGCGCAGGATGTCCTCTTCCGCCTCCTCGACGATGACATGCACGATATCGTCGGCCGTGATGACCCCGACGAGCTGCCCGGCGTCGTTCACGACGGGCGCGGAGAGCAGCGCATACTGGCGGAACATCAGCGCCGCCTCCTCCTGGTCCATCTCGACATAGGCCGTGCGCAGCTCGGTCAGCATGATGTCGTCGATCCGGACGTCGCGCTGGTTGCGCATCAGCCGCGACAGCGGAATCGTGCCGACCGGGCAGCGGTCGTCGTCGACCACGTAGATCTCGTAGAAATCGCGCGGCAGGTCTGCGGCGCGCTCGCGCATGTAGTCGATGGAGTTGCCGACCGACCAGTCCTTCGGGACCGTCACCAGCTCGCGCTGCATGAGGCGGCCGGCGCTGTCCTCGGGATAGGTCAGCGCCTGCTCGACCAGCGCCCGGTCGGACGGCGACAGGCGGGCAAGAACGCGCGCGCGATCCGCCTCCGCGACGTCCTCGAAGACATCGACGGCATCGTCCGTCTCGAGCTCGGTGATGACCGCCGCGACCTCGGCCGGTTCGAGCTGCTCGAGCACGTCCTCGCGCACCACGTCGTCGAGATGGGTCAGCAGCTCGGGATCGAGCCGGTTGCGCACGTGGTCGAACAGGAGGCGCCGGCTGTCGACGCTGAGCTCCTCCAGCAGGTCGGCGAGATCGGACGCGTGCAGGCTGTCGATGATGCCGTCGAGCTCGTCGACGCGGCCGACGGACAGCGCGATCTCGCAGGTCCGCACAAGCGACTCGTCGATACCGTAGCTGCGCTCGGCCTCATAGCCCCCCTGCGTCACGCCGTCGATGTCCTGCTGCTGGCTCACGCGCGCCTAGCCTTCCGAGCGCATGTCGCACTGCGCACCGACCGCGCTCTTGTTGAGCACGCCGCGCGCCTTGAGCGACGGCGTGAGCACATGAGCGGATTGGGTACGGCCGACGAGGATGGGGCCGACGGCGAGCCCATCGGCAAGGGTCTTCAGGAAATTGAACGCGATGTTTGCCGCACCCTGGTCGGGTATCACGAGCAGGTTCGCCTGCCCCTCGAGGACGCTGTTCGAGAAAATCCGTTCACAGATTTTCGGACCGATCGCACCGAGACCGAGGACGGCCGTTCCGTTAGTCACCACGGCCACGAGGTTCCCCGCACCGTGAGTTTTGCCGCGCGGGCGGGGTCTTCCGCGATCGCGAGCGACGCCTGGGCAACCCCGAGGATGTAGACCCTGGACAGGTCGCGCTGGTTGGCCAGCGGCTTCGATGCGACGACCTCGATCTTGCCCGGCCGGCCATCCTGGTGATAGCGCAGCGCCGCTTCGCGAATGTCTTCCGCCATCAACCTTCTCCGTTCCCTAGCACCGCCGAGCGAGGCCTTCATCAGGGACCTGCGAGGCCCTCCTCGTTAGATGCGTGATCCGCCCGCGACTGGCAACCGGAAATCGAGCAAAACCATAAGAACGCGAGTATATTCCCGCTTTGTGAAATGAGCGAAACCCTCACAGCCCCCGACCTTGTACGTAGATCACCCGGCCGCGTGGCCTGGCAGACCGGCGACGGCCTGCAGGCCTACAACGCGGCTGTCGCGGCGATGGAAGCGCGCGTCGCGGCGATCCGCCACGACGGCGCCGATGAACTCGTCTGGCTCGTCGAACATCCGCCGCTCTACACCGCCGGAACCAGCGCCCAGCCGGGAGACCTCCTCGACCACGACCGCTTTACCGTGTTCCCGACCGGCCGCGGCGGACAGTACACCTATCACGGGCCCGGCCAGCGGGTGGCGTATGTCATGCTCGACCTGCGCGAACGCGGACAGGACCTCCGGGCCTATGTGCGCGGCCTCGAGGCATGGGTGATCGCGACACTCGCGACGTTCGGCGTCACGGGGGAGCGGCGCGACGGACGGGTGGGTATCTGGGTCGCCCATGGCGACAGGCGCGAGGACAAGATCGCGGCGATCGGCGTACGGGTGCGCCATTGGGTCAGCTACCACGGCATCTCGATCAACCTAGCACCCGATCTCGAACATTTCTCGGGCATCGTACCCTGCGGCATCAGTGAAGAGCATCTTGGAGTGACCAGCCTCGCCAGGCTGGGCGTCGATGCGGGCATGCGTGACCTCGACGCCGCGCTACGCAGCAGTTTCGCGGATATCTTCGGCTAGGCTGTCGGCCGCTTCGCGAAGCCCCGGCCGACCAGCGGGCGCGCATCGACGGGTTCGCGCATCACCTCATAGACCCGGGCCGCAGGCGGGCCTTCTTGGCAGTTGCCGATCATCCGTTCGACGGCGGGGACCGGTCCGGCGAAGACGGCCTCGACCGTGCCGTCGGCACGGTTGCGGACCCAGCCATCGAGACACAGGTCGCGCGCGACATTCTCCGTCCAGGCGCGAAACCACACGCCCTGCACGCGGCCGCGGATCACCACCCGCTTGGCCACGATATCCGTCATTACTCAAACTCGATGATGGCCTGATCGACCGCGAGGCTGTCACCCGGGGCGGCATGGAGCGACTTGACGACGCCGTCCGCGGCTGCCCGAAGCACGTTTTCCATCTTCATTGCCTCGACGACCGCGACCTCCTCGCCCGCGCGGACCGGAGTTCCCTCCTCCACGGCGAGCGACACCAGCAACCCCGGCATGGGCGACAACACGAAGCGGCTCATGTCCGGCGGCACCTTTTCGGGCATCCGGGCGTTCAGCTCGGCGCCACGCGGCGACAAAACCCGTACATCCGCCTCGACACCGCGATGGGTCAGCCGGTAGGCGACGCCCAAACGGTCGATCTGGAACGTCGCCGTTTTCCCGTCAAAGAGGGCCACGAACACCGGATCGCCCAGGCCCCAGTCGGTCGAAAGCGCGACGGCGCGCCCATCGACCGTCACATTGGCCCCGTCCACGCCGAAGCGCAGTTCAACTTCATTCGTGTCCGTGCCGATCTGCACCCGCCACACGGTATCGCCCGACGGCAATGCCGGCGCGCCGGTCAGCCCGGTCTGGCGGGCGCGCGCCGCGTAACGGCCATGCACATAGGCCGCGACCGCGGCGAAACGGTCGCGCAAGTTCCCTTCGGGCGCCGCGGGCGCATAGCCGTCCGGGTATTCCTCGGCAATGAAGTTTGTCGTCAGCCGGCCCTCGGCGAAGCGGGGGTGCGCCAGGATCGATGCCAGGAACGCCGTATTGTGGCCCGTGCCCCGGATGAAATAGCCGTCGAGCGCATCCTGCATCCGCGCGATCGCCGCATCCCGGTCGGGTCCGTGGGTCGCGAGCTTGGCGATCATCGGGTCGTAGAACATCGAAATCTCGGACCCCTCCCCCACGCCCGTGTCGATCCGCACGTTCGCGCCGTCCTGCTCCGGCGCGCGGTAGCGTACAAGCCGCCCGATAGCGGGCAGGAAGTTGCGGCTCGGATCCTCGGCATAGACGCGCGTCTCGATGGCCCAGCCATTGAGGTTCACGTCGTCCTGGGTGAGCGTCAGCTTCTCGCCGTCGGCGACGCGGATCATCTGCTCGACCAGGTCCAGCCCGATGACCATCTCGGTCACCGGATGCTCGACCTGGAGCCGCGTGTTCATCTCGAGAAAATAGAAGTTGCGGTTCTTGTCGACGATGAACTCGACCGTGCCCGCGGAGCGGTAATCGACAGCCGCGGCGAGCGCACATGCCTGTGCACCCATCGCCGCGCGCGTCTCGGCATCGAGGAATGGCGACGGCGCCTCCTCGACCACCTTCTGGTGGCGGCGCTGGATCGAGCATTCCCGCTCACCCAGGTGGATCACGTTGCCATGGGCATCGGCGAGGACCTGGATCTCGATATGGCGCGGCTCCTCGACAAACTTCTCGATGAAGATACGGTCATCGCCGAAGCTCGTGCGGGCCTCGTTCTGGGCCGAGCGGAAGCCCTCGTCCACTTCGTCGGCCGAATAGGCGATGCGCATCCCCTTGCCCCCGCCGCCGGCGGACGCCTTGATCATGACGGGATAGCCGATGTCGTCGGAAATCCGAATCGCTTCCGGTACATCGGCGATGGTGTCCATATAGCCAGGCACGGTGCTGACGCCCGCCGCGTCGGCGAGCTTCTTGGACTCGATCTTGTCGCCCATCGCCGCGATCGCGCCGGGCGGTGGGCCGATGAAGGCGACGCCTTCGGCCTCGAGGGCGCGCGCGAAGTCGGCATTCTCCGACAGGAAGCCGTAACCCGGATGCACCGCGTCGGCGCCCGTGTCCCGGATCGCCGCAAGAATCTTTTCCATCACCAGATAGCTCTCGGCAGCCGGCGGCGGCCCGATGTGCACCGCCTCGTCAGCAATCCGGACGTGCAGCGCGCCCGCATCGGCGTCCGAATAGACCGCCACCGTCGCAATGCCCATGTCGTGGGCCGTGCGAATGACGCGGCACGCGATTTCGCCGCGGTTGGCGATGAGAATCTTCTTAAACATGGCGACGAACCTACGAGAGCATGTTGCAGTGCGCAATCCGGGAATTCGCGCCCGGATCCCCCCATGAACACATGGACGAACCAGCGGCACAGCCTTAGCCTGCAGGTCATGCGCAAGCCAAACCGCATCCCTGAAGACACGGCGCCGCGCCGGCGGCGCGTCCGGCTTGCGACACTGCTCGTCGGCGGCGTGACGCTGCTCATCCTGATCGCCGTCGGCAGCGTACTGATACTGACCGTCACGGGCGCGACCCAGAATACCTTCTCCCTTCTCGGCGCGCGGGCAACGACAATCCTCGATCTCGTGGAGGCGCGCATCGACGGGCAGTTCGACCCCGTGGTATCTGCGACCGAGCAGCTTAGCGCTCAGTTCGCCGATGGCCGGCTCGACCTCGACGACAAGCGCGACCAGGCATTTCAGACATTCGCAGGAATATTGACGGCGCTGCCCCAGGTCACGGCAGTGCTCTATGTCCCCGAACGAGGCAACGCACTGCGCGCGATTCTCGCCGAAGGCCTCGTGATTCCGGTCCCCGATGCGCCGGTGTTGCTGCAACGCCAAGCGCGCGGCCTGGAGGCCGCGCGGGCCATCACGCAAACCTCCCAATGGTTGCCGCCCTTCTGGATTCAGGCGGTCGCACAACCGGTCGTGACGGTGCTTGCACCGGTCCGCCGCGCAGACAGTTTCGAGGGCGTGGTCATTCTCTCGGTGACCATGGAGAATATCGCGTCGTTCCTCGAGGAGCTGACGGAGCGAAACGAACTTCACGCGTTCATCGTTTATGATGGAAATCGGGTGCTCGGCCATCCCGACCTGCGCACGGTCGACTTTCAGACGGGCAACAATTTTCGGGAGAATCCGCTGCCCCGGCTCGGAGACCTGGACGACCCCGCCTTTGCCCTGCTTGACGGCGGTGGAGAGCAAGCCGGAACGTTGTTGCGGAACGCCCCGCGGGTGTCCGATGCCCGCGTCGACAACGAACGGATCGTCATTACCCGGGATTCCGAACGCTACGGTGACCGGCCCTGGACGATGGGTGTCAGCCTGCTGCGCGCGGAAGTGGGCAACGAGGTCGAACGACTTACCGGCATGACCGTGGTTGGCCTGATCATCCTGGTGATCGCCGTCCTGATAGGCTTCCTGTTCGCGCGGCACCTGAACCGTCAAATCGGCGGTTTCGTGACATCCGCGAGCGCGCTGACACGGCTCGAGGTCGCGAACGCACCCGAAGTTCCCGACAGCCGGATCGCAGAACTGTCCGACGCCGCCCGCGCCTTCAACCGCATGATCGGCGCCCTGCGCCTGTTCGAGACCTATGTGCCCAAGCAGCTTGTCCTTGGCCTGATGCAGCGCGGCGAGACCATCGAGACGTCCGAGGAACGGCTCCTGACGATCATGTTCACGGATATTCGCGGGTTCTCGACCCTGGCCGAGCACATGGATGCCGGCGAGGTCGCCGACATGCTGAACACCCATTTCGAGATACGGGGGAGCGCCATCGAGGCCGAGGGCGGCACCGTCGACAAGTATATCGGCGACGCGATCATGGCTTTCTGGGGAGCACCCGAGCCGGTACCCGATCACGCGGCCCGCGCCCTGCGCGCCGCGGCCGAGATCCAGCGCAGGGTGCACGACGACAACGACCGGCGTCGCGCGGCCGGCTTGCCACCGCTGAAAGTTTGGGTGGGCCTCCACACCGGGCCGGTGATCGTCGGCAATATCGGCTCGGCCAACCGCGTGAATTACACCGTGGTCGGCGACGCGGTGAACACAGCGTCGCGCCTAGACTCCCTCGCCAAGGAATTCGCGGGTGACGAGGACTGCTATGTCCTGATCAGCGGCGACACCCGAGATCATGCCGGAACCGATGCGGAGGAATACAACCTCGCGCATCTCGGCGAACAGGAGATCCGGGGCCGCGAGGGCACCGTTTCGATTTTTCAACTCGACGGCATAACGGGCCGTGCTAGTGAGCCCCGATGACAAAAGACGAACTCGAAGCCCGCATCGCGGCATTCCCTTACTGGTATCACCGGATCGAACTCCCGGACGGGGTGGTCACACCGGGCTGGGCTCCGATCGACGCCGGCGCGTACCGGGTGCCGGAGGACCTGACGGGCAAGCGCGTGCTCGACATCGGCGCGTGGGACGGATTCTGGACCTTCGAGGCGCTCAAGCGGGGCGCCAGCCAGGCCATCGCCATCGACGACTTTTCGGATTTCGTGGGCCATCTGGAAACGGAAGACCGCAAGGCCTGGGAGACGTTCGACCTGTGCCGCGAAGCGCTCGGCTACGATGAGGAGCAGTGCCAGCGCCATGAGCTGACGATCTACGACCTGACGCCCGACACCTTCGGCACCTTCGACTATGTCTTCTGCTTCGGCGTGCTCTACCACCTGCGCTGGCCCATGTATGCCATCGACAAGCTGGCCGCCGTGTGCACCGGCGATCTGTTCATCGAATCGGCCATAGCCGACGACTTCAGCGCCTACCGAGGCGCCGGCAAGGGCTTCGGCACCGAGATGGTGATGGAGTTCTACCCCAACGACGAGTACGGCGAGAACGAGACCAACTGGTGGGCACCGACGCTCAAATGCATGGGCAGCATGGTCAAGGCCGCCGGGTTCGACACGGTGCGCGGCTGGAAGCTCGCCGATCCGCCGACCCGGCTTCCCGAATGCCGCGGCTTCGTATGGGGCAGCAAGGCCTGAGCGCACCCGCCCCGCTAGAGGGGGATGTTGTCGTGCTTCTTCCAGGGATTCTCGAGTGACTTGTTCTCGAGCAGCCGCAGTGCCCGGCAGATACGCCGGCGCGAACTGTGTGGGTAGATCACGTCATCGATGAAACCTTTCTGCGCCGCCACGAAGGGATTGGCAAAGCGCTTGCGGTATTCCTCGGTGCGTGCCTCGATCTTCTCCGGATCGTCGCGGTCCTCGCGATAGATGATCTCCACCGCTCCTTTCGGCCCCATGACGGCGATCTCCGCTGTCGGCCAAGCGTAGTTGATGTCACCGCGAATGTGCTTCGAGGACATGACGTCGTAGGCGCCGCCATAGGCCTTGCGCGTGATCAGCGTGACCTTCGGCACCGTCGCCTCGGCATAGGCGAACAGCAACTTCGCGCCGTGCTTGATGATCCCGCCATATTCCTGGGCCGTCCCCGGCAGGAAGCCGGGCACATCGACGAAGGTCACGATGGGAATGTTGAAGCAGTCGCAGAAGCGCACGAACCGCGCCGCTTTCTTGGAAGAATCGATGTCGAGACAGCCGGCAAGCACCATCGGTTGGTTCGCGACGAAGCCTACCGTTCGACCCTCCATGCGACCGAACCCGATGACGATGTTCGCCGCGTGATTGGCCTGCAGCTCGAAGAAATCGCCCTCGTCCACCACTTTGACGATCAGTTCCTTCATGTCATAGGGCTTAAGGGGATCGGTCGGGATCAGCGTATCGAGCGACGGCTCCTCCCGGTCAAAGGGATCGCTGGTCGGCCAGACCGGCGGTTTCTCGCGATTGTTCATCGGCAGGAAGTCGTAGAAACGGCGGAGCTGCAGGAGCATCTCGACATCGTTCTCGAAACCACCGTCCGCGACGCTCGACTTCGTCGTGTGGGTCGAGGCGCCGCCCAGCTCTTCCTGGGTTACCTCCTCGTGGGTGACCGTTTTCACGACCTCCGGTCCCGTGACGAACATGTAGGACGTGTCCTCGACCATGAAGATGAAGTCGGTCATCGCGGGCGAATACACCGCGCCACCCGCGCACGGTCCCATGATCGCGGAGACCTGGGGAATGACGCCCGACGCGTTGACGTTGCGCTGGAAGACCTCGGCATAGCCCGCGAGGGACTCGACCCCTTCCTGGATGCGCGCACCGCCGGAATCGTTGAGGCCAAGCAAGGGCACGCCGTTCTTCATCGCCATATCCATGACCTTGCAGATCTTCATGGCGTGGGCCTCGGACAGAGAGCCCCCGAACACGGTGAAATCCTGCGAGAAGACGAAGACCTTACGCCCGTTGATAAGCCCCCATCCGGTCACGACCCCGTCGCCCGGGATCGGCTCGACGTCCGCGGTCATCTCGTTCGGCGCCTGTTCGACGAACATGTCGAACTCCTCGAAGGAATTCTCGTCGAGGAGGAGTTCGAGGCGCTCACGCGCCGTCAACTTGCCCTTGCCGTGTTGCGATTCGATGCGCCGTTCGCCGCCGCCCAGCCGCGCGCGAACCCGACGGGTTTCAAGCTGCTCCAGAATATCCTGCATGACGCGTCCCTGGCGTTCGCTGAATGAGCGTCCCACATAGCAGGTTTTTTGGCGTCTATGCCAGAAGACGGCAGCGGCGCTCAGCCCGCGCGCAGCAACTCCAGGAAGTTCGCGCCGCAATCGATCTCGGCCCGCAGGATAACGCGCCGCGCCTGGGCCTCCTCTTCCTCCCCCCACAGCTCGACCTGGTAGGATTCGTCGAGCTGACCGACATCGAAAGCGGTCGCGGCATCCAGGTGCCCACGCGACAGGGCCAGGGCCACGATCACCGAACCGCTGGCCGACGTCACGACACCCAGCGCCGCCAGCTCGAAAAGGTCGTGATCGGCGACGGCGACACGGATACGCGCGAGGGATTCTTCCGGCTGGTCCACAGGCAACAATCCATCCGTCACAATCAGTTCGCTACCATAGGTCTCTTGCGCCCAGTCGAGCAGCGGTTGCCAGACCCGCGCCTGGCGGACGACCAGCTCCTGGGGCGCCTGGGCGCGATAGCAGACCAGATCCGTCCCGCCATAGGCGGCGATCTGGTCGATATATCCCTCACGGTCGTCCGACACGCGATCGACCGCGGTTGCGGCGATCCGGGTCAACGGCATCGATTCCACATCGATTTCCTCACCCTGACGGTGCCATTCCTCCGCGATCGCATTCGCCAATGGGGCGCTCGGGACCTGCAGGGTCCGCCGGAGCGGTGTGCGCACGCCACGTCCGTCGAGCAACACCTCGTGGGCCCCGTCATCCGTGACCGGTGCAGTGGAGACATCCTTGTAGAAACGTTTCATGGCGATCAG
>JAYPRP010000032.1:0-7163 GCA_038132575.1 Rhodospirillaceae bacterium | reverse complement strand
GCGCCTCGAGCGTCAGGCGTTCGCCGCTGGCGGGATGCGGCAGGGTAAGGCTCCGCGCATGCAGGTGCAGGCGCCGCGGAAGCCCCTCGACGCCGCTTTCCGCACCGCCATACTTTCCGTCGCCCACGATGGGTGTGCCCATCGCCCGGCAATGCGCGCGCAGCTGATGGGTGCGCCCCGTGCGCGGACGCAGCTCGAGCCAGGCAATACGCCGGGCGGCATGATCGATGATCCGGTACTCTGTCTCCGCATCCTGCCCGTCATCGACCGACATGAC
This sequence comes from Rhodospirillaceae bacterium, assembly GCA_038132575.1. Taxonomy (GTDB): domain Bacteria; phylum Pseudomonadota; class Alphaproteobacteria; order UBA6615; family UBA6615; genus UBA8079. The sequence goes on along the minus strand of JAYPRP010000032.1, from coordinate 6,886 downwards.
CCGCTGCTTGCCCTCTGCGCCGCGCTTCGCCAGCGGAATGTCGATCACGCCGGCCTCGTGTTTGGGAATGCCGGCCACGAGCGCCCAGTAGGTCTTCTCCACATCGCGCCCCTGGAACAGCTCGGCCAGGCGTGACGCGGTCGGGCGGTCGCGCGCGAGGAGCAGCAGGCCGCTCGTGTCCTTGTCGAGCCGGTGGACGAGGCGTGGCCGCTCGGGCGCGTCGAACTTCAGGGCATCGAGCATCCCGTCGAGATGCCGGTGGGTCTTCGACCCGCCCTGCACGGCGAGTCCCGCAGGCTTGTTCACGGCGATCAGGACATCGTCGCGATAGATCACGGCGTCGCGTAAAGCCGCCGCGTCGTCGGCGCTCACCGGCGGGCGCGTGTTTTCGGGCGGTTGATCCTGCGCGCCGGACATCGGCGGCAGGCGGATTTCCTGGCCCGCGCTCAGCCGCTGACCCGGCTTCGCGCGGCGGCCGTCCACGCGCACCTGGCCGGTGCGCAGCCATTTCGCCACCTGCCCGTAGGACACATCGGGGAAATGGCGCTTGAACCAGCGGTCGAGGCGCACATCACCGTCCGCGGCCTCGACCGCCACATGCCGTACCGCCTGGTCGGAACCGGTCATGCGATCACCAGTCGTGCAAGGCGTATCCCGAGCACCAGCGCGCCGAGCGCACCGATCACCGACGCCAGCACATAGCCCGCCGCCAGCATGAGCTGGCCGCGCTCGTAGAGCGCGACGGCATCGAGCGAAAAGGTGGAAAAGGTCGTGAAGGCCCCGAGCCCGCCGACCGTCAGAAGCGCGCGCAGCTCGGGCGAGACGGACCAGCTCACGGCCATGATATGCACCAGCGCGCCCATGACGAAGGACCCGAGGATATTCACCGCGAGCGTTCCCCACGGAAACCCGTGACCGATCCATGCGACCATGCCGACGTTCACGAAATGCCGGCCCAGGGCGCCGACGGCGCCGCCGAAGGCGATTGCAAGCACCATGTTCATTGGCTGTTGTTCCCGCGCTCGGTGCGCAGTTTCGACCAGTATTCGAGGCGCTTCGAGATCTCCCGCTCGAACCCGCGCTCGACCGGTTCGTAGAACCGCGCGCGGTCGATGCCGTCGGGGAAATAGTTCTGCCCGGAAAACGCCTCCTCGGCGTCGTGGTCATAGGCATAGCCGTCGCCGTAGCCCAGATCCTTCATCAGCCGGGTCGGCGCGTTCAAGATGTGCTTGGGCGGCGCCAGCGAGCCGGTGTCCTTCGCCATGCGCATAGCCACGCCGAAGGCCTTGTAGGACGCGTTCGATTTCGGCGCCGTCGCCAGGTAGATGACGCATTGCGCGAGCGCCAGCTCGCCCTCGGGCGAGCCGATCCGCTCGTATGCCTCCCACGCCGCGAGCGCATGGGGCAGCGCCTCGGGATCCGCAAGCCCGATATCCTCGACCGCCGCGCGCGCCAGCCGGCGCGCCACGAACCGCGGATCCTCGCCACCGGCGAGCATCCGCGCAAGCCAGTAGAGGGCCGCGTCCACGTCCGAACCCCGCAGCGACTTGTGCAGCGCGCTGATCAGGTTGTAGTGGCCCTCCTGGCTCTTGTCGTAGAGGGGCGCGCGTTTCTGGACCGTCTCGATCAGCCGCGCGGTGTCGAGATCTGCATCCACGCCCAGTCCGAAAAGCTCCTCCGCGAGGTTCAGGAGATACCGCCCGTCGCCGTCCGCCATCGCCTTCAGCGCCCGGCGCGCATCCGCATCGACCGGCAGCGCACGCCCCTCGAGCCGCTCGGCGCGCGCGAGCAACTCCTCCAGCGCGGGCTCGTCGAGCCGGTTCAGGACGAAGACCTGGCACCGTGACAGGAGGGCCGCGTTGATCTCGAAGGACGGGTTCTCGGTGGTCGCCCCGATCAGGGTAACGGTGCCGTCCTCCACATAGGGCAGGAATCCGTCCTGCTGCGCCCGGTTGAAACGGTGGATTTCGTCGATGAAGAGCAACGTGCCCTGTCCCCCGGCGCGGCGCGCCTGGGCCCGCTCGAACACCTTGCGCAGGTCCGCAACACCCGAGAACACCGCAGACAGCGGCTCGAAGGTGAAATCGGTCTCGTGCGCGAGGAGCCGGGCAATGGTCGTCTTGCCGCAGCCCGGCGGCCCCCAGAGGACCATGCTCGCCAGCCGGCCGGCCGCCACCATCCGCCCGACAGGCCCCTCGGGCGCGAGCAGATGGTCCTGGCCGACGACATCGCCCACGGTCTCCGGGCGCAGGCGATCGGCCAGCGGACGCGGCGCCTGGCTGGCGAACATCTCCGATTGGTTGTCAGCGCTGCTCATGACGCGCCGTTCAGCCCGCGACCGTAAGCGAGAACAGCCGGCCGTCGCGGCGCACGGTGATGGTCCATTGCGGACGCTGCGCCGCCGTTATCTCGCGCAGCCGTGCCACAGTCCCGATCTCGACATCGTTGACGGCAAAGATCACGTCGCCCAGCTGGAAGCTCAGGCGGTGCGCCGGGCTGCCACGCGCGATCGAGCGGATGACAACGCCCTCCTCGAAGTGATCGCGGCCCATCTCTTCCGCGACGGCGGGCGACAGGTTGGCGACTGTGGCGCCCGCGATCGGATGGCGCCCCTCGAGGAGGCTTTCGTTGCGCGGCGGCACTTCGGGGGGGTGCTCGAGCGTCAGCGAAACCTCGAGTTCGGTGCGCGGCCGCCGCACCGCGAGGCGGGCCTCGTCGCCTACCACCCCGGTCGCGATTCGGAAGCGAAGCCCCTCGGTGTCGAAGACGGGCTGGCCGTTGATGGCGGTAATGATGTCGCCGGACTCGAGCCCCGCCCGCGCAGCGGGCCCACGCGGATGTATCTCGGACAGGATCACGCCCTCAGGGCGCGCGAGGCCGATCGCCTCGGCGATGTCGGCCGTGACCGTATCGAAGGCGGCGCCGAGCCACGCGCGGCGGAGCGCCTTACCCGCCGCCGCGCCGTCGATCACGGTGCGGACCATGTTGGACGGGATCGCGAAGCCGATCCCCTGGCTGCCGCCACTGCGCGAGAAGATCGCGGTGTTGATGCCGGCGAGCGTGCCATCCATCCGCAGGAGCGCCCCGCCCGAATTGCCCGGGTTGATGGCGGCGTCGGTCTGTATGAAGAAGTTGAAGTCGGAGATGCCTACCTGGGTACGCGCGAGACCCGACACGATGCCGCTCGTGACCGTCTTGCCGACGCCGAACGGGTTGCCGATCGCCAGGACAAGGTCGCCCACCTCAAGCTCATCGCTGTCGGAAAGCGCGATGTGCGGCAGGACCTCGTCGCCGGCATCGATCTTCAGGATCGCGAGGTCGGTGCGTTCGTCCTCACGCAGGATCGTCGCCTCCAGCTCGCGCCGGTCGGACAGAACGACGGTGATGCTGTCGGCACCCTCGATCACGTGGAAGTTGGTCACGATCAATCCGTCGGGTCGCACGATCACGCCCGAGCCCAGCGAGTTCTCGAATCGCTGGCGCGGCTGGGCCGGTCCGAGCGAATCACCGAAGAAACGCCGGAAGAACGGGTCGTTGAACAGCGGCGACGCCGGACCGCGGCTGCGCACCGCCTTGCGGGTGAAGACGTTGACAACCGCCGGGCTGGCCGCGCGCACCAGCGGCGCGAAGGAGAGCATGACCTGCTCGCGGTCATCGGGGACCGCGCGCTGCGCCGCAGCCGGCTGCACCACGCCCACAAGGGCGACGAGGAGGACAAGGATCGAGAACGTTCGCATGGGCTGATTTTATCCTGCTTCGTGGCGTCTTTCACCGCCGCAGACGCAAAAGGCCGCCCGGAGGGCGGCCCTGCGATACACAATCTGCTGAACGATACTCAGGCAACGGCCTCCTGGAGCTCTTCCTCGTCGGCGAACTGCACCGGCCCGGAATTGAGCCCTTTGGCGTCTTCGTCACGATCGACCAGCTCGATGATCGCCATGGGCGCGGAATCGCCATAGCGGAACCCAGCCTTCAGCACGCGGGTATAGCCGCCCGGACGATCCGCATAGCGATCCGCCAGGGTCGAGAACAGCTTGTCGACGAGCGCGCGGTCGCGCAGCGTCGAGATCGCCTGGCGGCGCGCATGAAGATCGCCGCGCTTGCCGAGGGTCACGAGGCGGTCGACGATGCGCCGCAGCTCCTTCGCCTTCGGAAGCGTCGTCGAAATCTGCTCGTGCTTGATGAGCGCCGCCGCCATGTTGGCGAACATGGCCTTGCGGTGACTGCTCGTCCGATTGAGCTTACGCGGACCCTTGCGGTGTCGCATCTTACCTACTCCTGGTTCCTGGGGCCGTTAGAACGGCTCCTCGAGGCGTTTCGCCAGATCTTCGATATTCTCCGGCGGCCAGGCCGGAATTTCCATGCCGAGGTGCAACCCCATCTGGGCCAGTACTTCCTTGATCTCGTTCAGCGACTTGCGGCCGAAGTTCGGCGTGCGAAGCATCTCCGCCTCGGTCTTCTGCACCAGATCGCCGATGTAAACGATGTTGTCGTTCTTCAGGCAATTGGCCGAACGGACCGACAGTTCAAGCTCGTCGACCTTGCGCAGAAGGTTGCGGTTGAACTCGAGCTCGTCGTCGACTTCCTCGACCGGCTGTGCCGACTTCGGCTCCTCGAAGTTCACGAAGAGCTGGAGCTGGTCCTGCAGGATACGCGCGGCAAGCGCCATGCTGTCTTCCGGCGTGATCGCGCCATTGGTCTCGATATCGACCGTCAGCTTGTCCAGGTCGGTCCGCTCGCCCACGCGGGCGTTGCCGACATGGTAGGAGACCTTCTTGATGGGCGAGAACAGCGCGTCGACGGGGATCAGGCCGATAGGCGCGTCCGCGGCGCGGTTCTGCGCGGCCGGGACATAGCCCTTGCCGGACTCGACCGTGAGTTCCATGACAATCCGTGCGCCCTGGTCGAGGGTCATGAGGACGTGGTCCGGATCCATGATCTCGATGTCGGGACCCGTGTCGATCTGGCTCGCGGTCACCTCGCCCGGGCCGGTCGCCGTCAACGTCATGCGCTTGGGGCCCTCGCTGTGCATGCGCAGCGCCATGCCCTTGACGTTCAGCACGATGTCCGTGACGTCCTCGCGCACGCCCGGGATCGAGGAGAACTCGTGGAGCACACCCTCGATCTGGATCGACGTCACCGCCGCGCCCTGCAGCGACGACATGAGCACGCGCCGCATGGCGTTGCCCAGCGTCAGCCCGAAGCCGCGCTCGAGAGGCTCGGCCACGACCGTCGCCTGACGCGACGGATTGGAACCGCCCGCGATGTCGAGCTTGTTCGGCTTGATCAATTCGGTCCAATTCTTCTGCAGCATCTGCATTCGTCCTCAAATCTTGGCCGGCGCACCAGCGCCGGGGTTCGGCTTTCGCCGAAGGAATGTCTCAATACGCCGCCCCTGCAGGCGGAAAATCAAACGCGGCGACGCTTGCGAGGCCGGCATCCGTTGTGCGGGATCGGAGTTACGTCGCGAATAGCCGTGATCTCGAAGCCAACGGCCTGCAGCGCACGCAGCGCGGATTCGCGCCCGGAGCCCGGCCCCTTCACCTCGACGGCGAGGGTCTTCATACCGTGCTCCTGCGCCTTCCGGCCGGCGTCTTCCGCCGCCATCTGCGCGGCATAGGGGGTCGATTTGCGCGAGCCCTTGAAGCCCTGCGAGCCCGCGGACGACCAGGCAATCGCGTTGCCTTGCGCATCCGCAATGGTGATGTGCGTGTTGTTGAACGTCGCGCTCACATGCGCCACACCCGAGGTGATGTTCTTGCGTTCGCGTCGACGGACGCGCGTTGTCGTGGCCTTTGCCATTCCTGCTCTACCTTGTCCTGCGCCTTAGACTTTTTTCTTGCCGGCGATCGGCCGTGCTTTGCCCTTGCGGGTCCGCGCGTTGGTGTGGGTGCGCTGCCCGTTGACCGGCAGGCCCTTGCGATGCCGCACGCCGCGATACGATCCCAGATCCATGTAACGCTTGATGTTCATCGCGACTTCGCGCCGCAGATCACCCTCGACCTGGTAGCCCTGGTCGATCATCTCGCGCACCCGGATGACCTCGTCGTCGGTCAATTCGTGCACACGACGCTCCAGCGGGATGTTGCACTTTTCGCAAATCTCTTCCGCCTTCGCGTGACCGATACCGTGGATATAGGTCAGCGCGATCGGAACCCGCTTCTGCGTTGGAATGTTGACACCTGCAATACGCGCCACGCTCCGAACTCCTTCATGGTTACGGTGCGGTCAAAACGGCCAAATTTGGCAAGGCTGACTGAGCGGCGGGATTATATGAATTTCCGCCATAGGGTCAACAGCTTAGCCCGCCGAAATGATTGCCCCGATCTGTTTTGACACTTCGTCGATGGACTGCATCCCATCGACCCTCTTCAACATGCCCCGGGCCTCGTAATACGGGAGGATCGGAGCGGTTTGTTCGTGATAGACGTCGAGCCTATGCTTGAGCGTCTCGGCATTGTCGTCATCGCGGCGTTCGGCCTCTGGCGTCTCCGCGACGCGGGCATTGATTCGGTCGATGAGAGCCGCATCGTTGACCGCGATCTCGATCACCAGATCGAGTGGAAGCCCGTTTTCTTCCAACATCTTATCCAACGCGTCGGCCTGCGCCGTGGTGCGCGGGAAGCCGTCTAGGATGAACCCGTTTGTGCAGTCCGGCTCGGCGATCCGCGCTGAGATGATTTCCACCATGATCTCGTCGGGCATCAGCTTGCCAGCGTCCATGACGGCCTTGGCCTGCCGCCCCAACTCGCTGCCCGACGCGACGGCCGCGCGCAGCATGTCCCCAGTGGAAAGCTGGACAACACCATGGTTTTCCACCAGGACCTTGGCCTGCGTACCCTTGCCCGCCCCCGGCGGTCCGAGAAGAATGATGTTCATTTCCTTC
>JAYPRP010000031.1:25266-26286 GCA_038132575.1 Rhodospirillaceae bacterium | reverse complement strand
TGCGAGGCGGTGACCACGATGACGCCGGCATCGTCTGGACCCACCAGTGAAACCGAATCGCAGCCGATTACCAGGGGTTGTCCCGGTTCGTCGCGGATGACGAAGCGCGCCTCGTCCTTGGCCAGCGGGTTTCCCGTTTGTCCTGGGGCGTTGCGCATGGCGCGTGCACAGTCCAGTGCGGTCTGTCCCGGCACGCACCCGGCGGCGCGCGCGGTTTCATTGACGTGACTGATCAGGCCCGTCTCGGCCATGGAGGTGCCGTCGCCGATCCGGGCGGTCGTATGATCGACCATCGCACCCGCGACCGTGAATTCGTCGAGGTAGGGCAATGAATTGATGCCCGCGGCGTCCCGACCGATCCCGGCGTCGTGCAGAACAATACCGCGCAGGCCCGCCCGGGCGCCGAGATACCCGGCGTAGATCGCGCCGTGTGACGCGGCGATTGCCACCTTGCCGGGGGCATCGGGCCCGAACTTGGTCGCGGAATCGAGAATCAGAATGTCGGAATCGTTCATCGGGTGGCCGCTCCGGCACGCCGCGTATGCAGTAACTTTGCGTTTACCATTGTTGGTAAATTATTAGCGAAAAATATCTAATATAGTTTTATTATACAATAATATGCTTTCCAAATTAGTACAGGAACTACTGGCGAACTACATTACAGAAGCAGCGCTAGCAACAAATACCGCGGCTTGTGACGTTCTATCCAGCCCTCTGAAAGGACTGACGCCCATGCCACCCCTAAAGACCGCTCGTCTTGCCGTTCGAACCGCCCGCATCGCCGGTAAGGTGATCAAACTAGGCCTGCGCATCCAGCGCGCTCGCCAAGGGCGCAGACGAAGCAGGTAAACCACTGTTTGATGTGATCTGCGTTGGGCCTAGAATCTTCCGACTACTCCAAAAGTACGATTACGGCACTAGCCACGTTCCTGACCACGCTCCCCCTTCGCGAGAGAACCGTGGGGGGGGGGGGGCGCGCGGCGGAAGCAATAGCCCCGCCCGGGGGGGACTGGGGGGGGG
>JAYPRP010000031.1:0-25256 GCA_038132575.1 Rhodospirillaceae bacterium | reverse complement strand
CTCCCCCTTCGCGAGAGAACCGTGCGCGGCGGTGGCCGCGCGCATCAAGAAATAGCCACTCCAGTGCGTCAATGCGCAGTGCGACTACCATAAAATTATCTGACCCGCCGGCGTTCCGGGAGGGCTCTTGCAAAACGTGCTGAGGATCTTTGATCACGCTACCCGGTGCTTGTGTTATTTGATAGCACATGCGGCTCATCGGCCGGGATTTTGCCCATGCCGCTTCTGTCACATCATCATCCAAATGCAGCGTGGTGAGACCGCTGATTTGTAACTGAACCTTTTGGTCCCGGTCATAGACATGAACTGCGGCGGACGGATTTTTGCGTAGTTCGTCTATTTTTCTAGATCTTCGGTCTGTGTGGAACCAAAGCTGCATTGATGATTCTTCGAAGCCGCGTAGAACAATTGTTCGCAGGCGTGGTCGGCCTTCCGGGCTGATTGTGGCAAATGTCGGCGTGTGTGCCGGCGCGTGACGGTTGATGGCACCTTCTGCAAGGATATTTCGGGCAGTTGCCAGCACAGCACTCAGATCGTGAAGGTGCGGCGGTATTGGTGGGGGTGACTTCGGGGCTTTTGAATTGGCCATTTTAGTCTTGAGAGCATCTTAATCGCTGAAATTAACGATAACTTCTCTCTCTAGCGTGTTGGGTGGGATGCCTCGGTAGGCAAGTACAAGATCAAATGCCACCGAGCCTAGACGACCCTTCCTTAATTAACATGTAGATCGGACTAGGTAGTCTTTCGGATATACAGAAGGTTCACTAGAGGTGCGACCAACCATAGGGTCGCAGACGTCCAGAGGATGGGATTGTTGGGTAGCCCATGCCCCATGAAGTAGGACACGAACATCACGAGAAGCAGAATGTTTAGTACGATTGCAGATAGTTTAAGTTTCACGGCATTGCCCTTTCTCCAAGAGATCGTGTTTTCAATCTTCACTAATATCGGCTGTACGTCTTGAGCGTGGTCATTCGCAATTATTCCGATAGCAATATCGATACTCCTCCTAATAACAATTTTACGATGAGATCGGCATGTTAAGAAGAATATCTGCGTACGCTAACGTGACCCTATGCTCGACCAAACGCCCATCCGCATATGTACCGTCTCTGACCTCGTCGCTTACGGCATGACGCTCGGTTTGCATTGCTAGCCATGCGGTCGATGGGACGCAATCGTACCTCTTGGAGTGGCTGGGAAATGGCAGGCCAGACGTCAACTACATCCAGCAGCGGTTCACCTGCTTTGTCTGCGGCAACGTCGCCGAGAAGCAGGTGCGTCCTAGACTCGGCGGATTAGATAGCCAGTCGGACTATCGGGGGGATGAGCCGTAGTTCAAATTTTTGACTAAGGTGAGATGTTGGAGAAGTAGCGCATGGGGATTAACAAGCGCGAGCGGGAGCGGAAACGTTTCCTAGCTGAAATTAAAAAATTTCAAAATTCGTCTCGAACACCCGAAAAATTCTAGCGATTCCAGTGACTAGGCGGGACGGTTCGGACGGGCCAGCAATCCGCGCGCGATAATACCGGCCTGGATTTCGGCCGCGCCTTCGAAGATGTTCAAGATTCGGGCATCACACAGGACGCGGCTGATGTCGTACTCCTCGGCGTACCCGTTGCCGCCGTGAATCTGTAGGCCGTTGTCCGCGTTAGACCAGGCGACCCGCGCGCTCAGCAACTTCGCCATGCCCGCCTCGATGTCGCAGCGCTGACCCTGATCCTTCTGCCGGGCCGAGAAGTAGGTGAGCTGACGGGCCATCATCGTCTCGGTCGCCATCCAGCCGAGCTTGCCGCCGACCCGAGCGAACTCGACGATGGGTTTGCGGAACTGTTCCCGGTCCCCGGCATAGCCGAAGCCGAGCTCGAGCGCATTCTCGGCGACCCCGACGGCGCGCGCGGCGGTCTGGATGCGCGCGGTCTCGAACGACGTCATGAGCTGCTTGAAGCCCTCGCCCTCGCGCCCGCCGAGCAGGCTGTCGGCGGAGACCTCGAAGCCGTCGAAGCCGAGCTCGTATTCCTTCATGCCGCGATAGCCGAGCACCCGGATTTCCGATCCCGTCATGCCGTCGGCCGGAAAGGGATCGTCTTCTGTCCCGCGCGGCTTGTCGGCCAGGAACATCGAGAGCCCGCGATAGCCGTCCTCGTCCGAGTCGGTCCGCGCCATGAGCGTCATCATGTCCGTCCGCGCGGCGTGGGTGATCCAGATCTTATTGCCCTTGACCCGGTAGACATCGCCGTTGCGGGTGGCGCGGGTGCGGATGCGGGCCAGGTCCGAACCGTGGTTCGGCTCGGTGAAGACCGCGGTGGGCAGGAGCGCGCCGGACGCGATAGGCGCGAGATATTTTTCCTTCTGCTCGGGCGTGCCGTTGAGCCGGATGAGCTCGGCCGCGATCTCCGACCGGGTGCCGAGCGAGCCGACCCCGATATACCCGCGCGAGAGCTCCTCGGTGACCACGCACATGGAGACCTTGCCCATGCCGAGCCCGCCGTCTTCCTCCGGGATGGTCAGGCCGAACACCCCGAGCTCGGACATGTCCGCGATGACGTCGAGCGGGATCAGCTCGTCGCGCACGTGCCAGCCATGGGCGTGGGGTGCGACCCGCTCGTCGGAGAAGCGCCGGAACTGGTCGGCGATCATGGCATTGGTCTCGTCCAGCCCGCGCGCGCCGAAGTCGCCGCTTCGTTCGCGCAGGCATTCCGCGATCGCCTGGCGCACCGCGATGCCGTTGCCCGTCGCCATGAGCTGCCGGGTGGCCGCACCGGTGAAGAAATCGGCCTCGTCGAGCCCGAGATCGCCGGGCCGGACGATCTCGTCCTGGCTCATGGCGATGCCGTGCTTGAGCTGGTTCAGGTAGCCGCCGAAGCCGGCGGACAGGATCAGCCGCTCGAGGTCCGACAGCAGCCCGCCGTCCTCCAGGCGTTCCGCCCACCCCAGGAGCTGTTCGAGCGCGGCCGCGTAAGTCGCCATCCAGGCGAAGCCGTGGACCGCGTACTGGTGTTCCTCGAGGAGCGCCGGCTCGACCGGCCCGCCGGGCGCCGCCATGCCGGCGGCCGCACGTTGTGCAGCGTCCCGGAATGCCCGCACGTCCTCGAGCGCGTCCCGGCACAGGCCGAGCTGTTCCTCGGTGTTCCCGGTCAGCGCGCTCATGCCGCGAACTCCGCGGTTGCGGTCATCGCGGTTACCCCGTCGCCGCGCTGGGCGGAGACTTCGGCCGCGTCGCCGTCGACATCGCCGACCAGGTGGAAGGGCGCGAAGTCGAACAGCGGCGCGCGGCCCCGGAACGAGAAGCTGGAAAGCTCCCGCCCGGCATTGTCGGCGGCGAACTGGGCGAGGAGGGTGGCCGTGAGGGGGCCGGTGACGACGAGGCCCGGATAGCCTTCCTCGTCGCGGGTGTACTCCCGGTCGTAGTGAATTCGGTGGCCGTTGAAGATCAGCGCAGAGTAGCGGAACAGCATGACCCCGTCCACGTGCACGGTGCGGTGCCAGCCGTCGGCGGGCGCCGTCCAGCTGTCGGGGCCGGGCGCCGGGGTCTGGCCACCGCCCGCGATGTAGATGATGTCATGGGTGTCGGTGATGCAGGTCTCGCCGCCCTGTTCGATGCTGTATTCCGCCGTCGCCAGCACCATGCGCCCGGCCTTGCCTTCCTTCTCGGCGAGCGAGGTGATCGTGCCCGTGCGCGTCGCCTCCTGGCCGATCAGCAAGGGCTTGAGGAACTTCGTGCGCGCGCCGGCGAACATCCGCCGCTGCAGCTCGACCGGCGGGAAGAAGCCGCCGCGCTCCGGGTGGCCATCGGTGCCGATCTTCGACATGCGCGCGCGCGGCAGGAAATAGACCCAGTGATACATGGCGGGCAGGGGTACGCCGTCCTCGATTCCGTCTTCCGGCCGGTCGAGGGTGGCCGCGAGCTTCCGCGCCTGGGTCGCGTCGATGTGCTCGGCGATGACCTCGGTCTGGGGCGTCCAGTCGCCGTATCGGATGTCACTCATGTTCACATTTTCCCGTCATGCGCGGACTCGATCCGCGCATCTTTTTTATGTCCTCATGCTGAGCTTGTCTAAGCATGAGGTTGTGGCCCTCTCCTTCGACAGGCTCAGGATGAGGGCCGATTATTGCTCCGGTCCCGCCACCACGCCGGCGTCATGCAGTTTCCCGATCTCGGCGTCGGACAGGCCCAGCTCGCCGGACAGGATCTCGTCGGTGTGCTCGCCGAGCAGGGGTGCGCGGGGCACGTTGCGCTCGACCGCCGTGAAGTTGTTGGGCGTGCCCGGCACGAGAACCCGGCCGAGGCCGGGCTGGTCGATCTCCCGGAACAGCGGGTTCGCGGTCGATGCGCGCGGGTCGTCCGCGACCATCTGGTCGAAGGTCTGGTAGGGGCCCCAGCAGACATTGTGTTCGTCGAAGACGCTGCGGACCTCGTCGAGGCTGTGGTCCGCGCACCAGGCGGCGATATGTACGTTGATCGCGTCGCGCGCGGCGTAGCGATGTTCCTCGCGGGTGAAGTCCATCCCGTGTTCGGCCTCGAGCGCGGCCATGGCATCGCCGGTCCCGGTCGCCTCGACCAGCTTCTTCCACTGGGCGACCGAAACGGCGATGATCATCACCCGGCGGTCGTCGGACGTGGCGAAGTCGCGGCCGTAGCTGCCATAGACGTCGTTGCCGATATGCGGGCGGGATTCGCCGTTGAGCTGCACCTCGCCGATGTAGCCGAGATTGCCGACGGTCGCGAAGGCCATGTCGGCCAGCGACAGCGACACATACTGGCCCTCGCCGGTGCGGCTGCGGTGCCGCTCGGCGCCCAGCAGCCCCGTGGCCGCGGCGAAGCCGGTCGAGACGTCCCAGCCGGGGAAGACATGGTTCACCGGTTCGATCTCCGCGTTCGGGCCGGTGACGAACGGGAAGCCGACGGCGGCGTTCACCGTATAGTCCACCGCTACCGAGCCGTCCGGGTTGCCGATGATGTTCAGCGCGATCAGGTCGCCGCGCCGCGCCTTCAGCGCCTCGTAGGCGAGCCAGCCGCGCATGGGGAAGTTCGTCAGCAAAATCCCCCGGTCCTCGCCGGGCTGGGTGATCAGCTCGGCCAGCAATTCCTGGCCCTCGGGCTTGCGGAAATCGACGGCGAGCGAGCGCTTGCCCTTGTTCAAGCCGGCCCAGTAGATCGAGTTGCCGTCCTTCGTGACGGGCCAGCGCCGGTAGTCGATGCCGCCACCGATCATGTCGAAGCGGATGACGTCCGCGCCCATCTGGGCGAGCGTCATCCCGCAGGTGGGGGCGGCGACGAAGGCCGAGCCCTCGATCACGCGCAGTCCGTCCAGTACGCCGGTCATGATTCGACCATTCCCCCCTCGTCATGCGCGGACTTGATCCGCGCATCCTTCTTAAGTCCTCATGCTGAGCTTGTCGAAGCATGAGGCTGCGGCCCTCTCCTTCGACAGGCTCAGGATGAGGGCCATCGTGCTCTGAGATGCCCGGGTCAAGCCCGGGCATGACGAACATTGTTAAACCGCGACACCCCAATGACCTGCGCCCGCCGGGCGTCTACAATCGGTGGCGACCATATCATTTTTGCGGAGTGTCACGAATGGCCGGCGAACTCACACCCGAACTGATCGCGGAAGCGGCGAAGATCGCATCCTCGACCCTGCACGAGGCCGCGGGCCGGATCGGAGCGCTGCCGGCTGCGATCAAGCCGGTGGCGCCCGGCATGAAGATCTGCGGGCCGGCCTTCCCGGTGAAGGGGCCGCCGCTCGACAATTTGGCGCTGCATTTCGGCATCGATGAGGCGAAGCCCGGCGACGTGATCGTCGCCGATGTGGGCGGCCACTACGAGGGCGGATATTTCGGCGAGGTGATGTGCACCTCGGCCATGGGACTGAAGCTCGGCGGGCTGGTGATCGACGGCTGCGTGCGCGACGGGGCGGAACTCGCCGAGATGGGCTGGCCGGTGTTTTCGCGCGGGCTCGCCATGCGCGGGACGCTCAAGGACCTGAACGGCGATCTCTATATCAACGAGCGGATCGCGCTAGGCGAGGCGATCATCGAACCCGGCGACCTGGTGGTCGGCGACACGGACGGCGTGGTGGTCATCCCCAAGGCGATGGCCGCCGACGTGATCGAGGCCGGCATCGCCCGCGAGGCGAACGAGGCCGCGGCCATGGAGAAGCTCAAGGACGGCTCGACGACGCTCGTGAAGATGCGCGGGTGGGAGCGGGGGTAACCAGGCTGCGTAAGGTTTAGTCGAACAACGCCACCGCCCGGGTCCAGCCGGCCGTGCCGCCGCGGATCTTCGTTGGGAAGCAGACCACGGTGAAGCCGTTGTCCGGCAGCGCCTCAAGGTTTTGCAGCTTCTCCATCTGGCAGTAGGGCTCCTCGATCCCGGCATAGTGCCCCTCCCAGATGAGAGAGGCGTCGCCCGTCTCCTTCCAGCGCTCCGACGTGTATTTGAACGGTGCGTCCCAGGTCCACGCGTCGGTGCCGCACACGCGCACGCCGCGTGAGGTTAGATACAAAGTCGCTTCGCGGCCCATGCCGCAGCCATGGTCGATATAGTCGTCGCGCCCGTACGCGGCGGCGGCGCTGGTGTTGACCAGCACGATGTCCAGCGGCTGGAGGTCGTGGCCGATGCGGTCGAGCTCCGCCTCGATATCCGCGGCGGTGACGAGATAGCCGTCGTCGAAATGCCGGAAGTCGAACTTCACGCCCGGCCGCATGAACCAGTCGAGCGGCATCTGGTCGATCGAGGGCATCGGGTCGCCGTTCCTGTCCACCGGGTGATAGTGCAGCGGCGCGTCCACATGGGTGCCGTTGTGGGTCGCGAGCGTGATGGTCTCGTAGGCTGACGACAGCCCGCCCGGCAGCTCGGCCGGGTCGAGGCCCGGGTAGAGCTTCTGCAGCCGCTCCAGCCTGTCGCCATGCTCCATCATCGAGATGGACGGGCGCATTGCCTCGGGATCGACGATGATCTCGTCGTCGAGGGCCATGGAGATATCGATGATCTTCGAGGGGATGGGGATCATGTTTGTTTGCCTCTTTTGCTTTCTTCTTTCGTCATGCCCGGACTTGATCCGGGCATCTCATCGCAGACCGAGACGAGATACGCGGGTCAAGCCCGCGTATGACGTGAATTTCTAGTCCTTGACGCCGTACGGGTTGTTGACGAGCTCCGGGAACATGTCGGTGCGCGGCGGCGAGAAGAACTCGACGATCTCGCAATCCTCGCGGTACCAGACCTCGTGCTCGATCCCGCCGGGGATGAGCGCCAGCGAGCCCGCGTGACACGTCGCCTCCTCGCCGGTGCCGAACTTGTAGTCGAACCGGCCCTTCATCAGCCAGGTGATCTGTTCGTTGGGATGGGAGTGGGCCGGGATGTGGCTGCCGCCCTCGATCTTCGCCCAGAATCCCATCACCTGGTCGCCGCCCAGCACCTTCATCTCGCCGAAGGGCATCTTGTGGGCGGGGATATCGTCGAGGTTGTGGATGAGGCTCGCGAAGCGGGTGGTCTGAAGCTCGTCGGCCATGGCGGCGCTCCTGTGTTTTTGGTGGATTGCCGGGTATGATCGCACCGAATGACCGCGCGGGCCAAACCGCGCGGTATGACCGTTTCAGGGAAGGAATTTACGGATGGTGAAACTCGCGACATCGGACATCAAGACGACCGAGGTCCTCGACTGGAAGGGCCTGCATCTCTTCCACTTCATGGGCTCGTCCTGCTCCCAGAAGACGCGGATCGCGTTCGCCCAGAAGGGTGTCGAGTGGGAGAGCCATCACGTGGACATCTCGAAGTTCGAGAACTTCACGGAGTGGTTCATGGGCATCAATCCGCGCGGCCTGATGCCGACGCTGGTGCATGACGGCGACGTGCACATCGAGAGCAACGACATCATCCAGTACGTCGATTCCGCCTTTGACGGCCCGGCGCTCTATCCGAGCGATCCCGAGGAGCAGGCCTTCATGGAAGAGTCGATGAAGTACGAGGACGATTTGCACCTGTGTGTGCGGGCGCTGACGTTCCGTTACTTCCTGCCGGTCGAGATGATGAAGAAGCCGGACGACGCGGTGGACGTCTACGAGGCCGAGGGGGCCGAGACCGTCGGCGGTGAGGTCGATGGCCGCAAGGCGATCGAGGTCGATTTCTGGCGCAAGATGAATGCGAACGGCGGCATCACCGACGAGCAGGTGATCGACGCCGTGGACCAGTTCCTGGTGGCGTTCGGCAAGCTGGAAGAGCGGCTCGAACAGCATGAGTATCTGCTGGCGAGCGGGCTCTCGGCGCTGGACATCGCCTGGTGGATTACGGTGTTCCGCATCACCAAGCTGGGTTTCCCGACCGAGCGCTTCGCCAAGCTGTTCGCCTGGTACGAGAAGCTGCTCGCGCGCGAGGACTTTGCCCGCGAGGTCGCGGCCCCGCCCGAGGTGCTGGAAATCTCGGCGAAGCACCAGGCGGCGTGCGAGGCCGAGGGCAAGTCGATGCAGCAGCTCATGGCCGCCCACGGGCGGTAGGGAAAAACCCGAAGGCCCTCATCCTGAGCATGTCGAAGGAGAGGGCCGCATCCTCTTACTTCGACAGGCTCAGCATGAGGATGCTGCGGTCGGCGCCCGCCGACGGCATACATCTGGTCGTCATGCCAGGCGGGTCTGCGACCCGCCCGCTGCTTATGCCAGCAGTGCCCAGGTCGAGGACGCGGCGAGCAGCGCGAGTGCGATGTTGCGGAACACGCGTTCGCTGGCGAGCGGGAAGAGCCGCATGCCGATCCAGGTGCCGGCGAGGAAGGGCAGCGTGGTCGCCGCCGTCTTCCAGATGATCTCGGCATTGATCAGGCCGCTGAACGCGAAGGTCGTGGTCAGCCCCAGCAGGACCAGGGTGAAGTATCCGATCAGGTTCGCGCGGACGCGCGCCGGCGCATCGCCGCTGGCCATCATGTAGAGGATCGCCGGCGGACCCGCGACGCCCGCCGCGCCGGCGAGCGTGCCGCCGACCATGCCGACGCCGATCTCGGGCCCGAGACCCCGCGGGCCACGATAGCGCCAGCCGGTCCAAAGGATCACCACGAGCAGCAGGACCACGATGGCGATTGCACGCCGCATGTCGTCGGGCGGCGCGGAGACGAGGATCAGCGCGCCAAGCGGCATCAGGATCACCGCCGGCAGGCCGAGGGCCCAGACCGTCCGCCGTTGGGCCTCGCGGAACGCGGTGGGCGCGAGCAGCAGCACCGGGCCGACCTCGACCAGCGCGGTCACGGGCACGCCGATCTGCGGACCCCAGATCCAGCTCAGCATGGGCGCGTGAATCAGCGCCGAACCGAAGCCGGAGAAGCCGCGGATCAGGCCGCCGGCGAACACGACCGCGGCGGCGAGCCACAGGTCGGGGCCGAACAGGCCGGCAGGGATAAGGTTCTCGATCATGGGGATGAAGAGCTTCCGGCGTTGATCGGATTGTCGGCCCTCATGCTGAGCCTGTCGAAGCATGAGGGAACTGGACGAAACCTCTCCTTCGACACGCTCAGGATGAGGTTTCGATCGTAGATATTGAGATCTTCCGCGCGGCGGCTATTCCCCGAACTGGATGCCGATGCCGGCCATGGCCTCGCGGGTCTCGCGTCCGAAGCGGCGCTCGACCTCCTCGCCGGCGGCCGCGGCATGGATCACCGTGTCCTTGGTCTCGCCCGGCGGCGACTGGATCGCCACGAGGAGCCGGCCCATCGTGTCGCCGTTGTTGCGAAACTCGCGATAGACACCGGCGGGCACAGAGATGAAGTCGAGCGGTCCCAGCTCGATCGAATGTTCGCCATCGTCGCCCCAGGTGATCTCGAAGTTCCCCTCGATACAGAAGAAGTTCTCGACCGTGGCCGTGTGCTTGTGCAGGCCCGAGCTGTCGCCCGGCGGGCATTCGGCGATGGTCACGGTCAGTCCCGCCGCGCCCTTCACCGGGGCGATCTTGCTGCGTCCCTCCCAGCCCTCGGGGCTCATCACGGGATAGACCTTGTCCGACGACATCATCTGCATCGCCTCGGGCGCGATGCCGTGGGCGTCGTTCATCGTGTCCTTGTAGGGCACCAGGTCGGCGAAGCGCGCGACGCGCGCCTGCATCAGGTCGGGGCCCAGTTCGGTTTCGTCATGTGCCATGGCGCTTTTCCCTTCATGTCTGTGCCACCTCATCCTGAGCCTGTCGAAGGAGGTGTGGCCGGCGCTCATGCTTCGAAAAGCTCAGCATGAGGATTGTTGTTATACGGCTAGTCCCAGCCGATCCATTCGCTGAGTCCGCGGCCCATGACGAGTTCCAGGTCGTCGCCCGACAGCCAGTCGAGCTCCTCGGTGAAGTGGGTCACGCACTGGCGATAGGTGCAGGGCAGGCGGGTCAGGTCCGAACCCCAGAACACGCGGGCCGGTCCGAAGGCATCGACGACGCGCTTCAGCGGATCGCTCGTGTTGGGCCACGGATATTCCTGGGAGGAGTAGGCGCCCAGCGTGCAGGCCTTCACCGAGACGTTGTCGTACTGCGCGAGGTCGAGCAGGGTCTGTAGGTTTGCGAACGCCTCGTCATCGACCGTGCGCCCCGGCAGGTCGAGATGATCGACCGTGAGCCGCAGGTTCGGGTGGTCCGTCGCGATCTTCGCGGTTTCCGCCGCGCTGCCGGCGAGCATGAACATGACCGGCAGGTCGTTCGCCTCGGCCGCGCTCCACAGCCAGTCGAGCGCCCCGGACTTGAGCGCCTCCTGCTCCTCGGGCTTGCCGAGGGTGAAGCGCAGGCCGAGCATCCCGGTCTGCTGCCGCCAGTCGGGCAGCTTCTCCGCGCCCGACGGGTCGAACAGGTCCATCCGGCCGAGCACGCAGACGCGGTCCGGGTAATCGGCGGCGGCCTGGATCGCCTGGGAGTTGTCGTTCCCCATCCACATCGGCGGGACGACGACGGCGCGGTCCACGCCGGCCTCGTCCATCTCGGAGATCAGCTCCTCCGCGGTAAAGGTGGGCACCATACGGTGCCACGGGTTTCCGTCGCCGCGGAAACTCCAGAGATGGACCTGTGAATCCGTAATAATCATGGTGTTTCTCCGTCGGACTAGCGGTCGCTCGGGTGCGGCGCGTTGTCGGGCCGCTTCAGGGCGACGATATTCTCCGCCTCTATCTTCGCATAGTCGAGATAGCCGAGCCTGGCGATCAGCTCCATCTTGTGCACATCGACGATCCCGTCGGTAATCACCTCATCGTCGATGTGGATGCCGACGACCTGGCCGATCACCATGTGGCTCTGGGAGTTACGACCCGGCGGCATGTCGATGGTCTGGAGATGCTTGCATTCCAGCGCGACCGGCGACGCCTTGACCCGCGGGGGGTGCACATTGTGGCACGGCGCGGGCTCGAGCCCCGCCTTCGCCATCTCGTCAACGCTCGAAGGTGCGTGTTCAGCCGTGGCGATCATCTCGTGTCGCAGCCCCCAGGTGCACATGTTGAACACGAACTCGCCGGTCTCCTGGACGTTGGTGTAGCTGTCCTTCTTCTCGCCCGTGCCCGGCTTGACGGCGTTGGGGCAGTACATGACGCAGGGCGGGTCGCCCGACAGCGCGTTGAAGAAGCTGAACGGCGCGAGGTTGACCACCCCGTCGGCACTCATTGTGGTGATCCAGCCGATCGGCCGGGGCACCACGAGGGCGTTGTACACGGTGTGCTTGAAGGGCGGCGGCTTCATGCCGACCTCGAGGGGGTTGAAAAACATGCGGGACGATTTCCAGTCTCTTTTGTGCCTCATGCTGAGCTTGTCGAAGCATGAGGCGGAACAGGGGTTAACGGACCTTCATCCTTCGACAGGCTCAGGATGAGGGGAAGTCTATACTTGCTCAGCCGGTTTCCATGGGTAGGCTTTCGTCCTTGCCCCATTCCTGCATCGAGGCGTCGTAGAGCGCGACGTCCTCATAGCCCAGCGCCTTCTGGGCGAAGAAGGCCAGCGTGGCGGAAATGCCGCCGCCGCAGTAATTCACGACTTTCCTGTCGGGCGTCGCACCGGCGGCGTCGAACATCCGGCGCAGCGTCGGCGCGTCGGCGAAGATCCCGGTCTCCATGTTGCAGACATCCGCGTAGGGCGCGTTGGTGCTGCCCGCGATCCGGCCCGGACGTCCGAAGACGAGCCCGCCGGTGCCGTGAAACTGTTCGGCCGAGAGCGCATTGACCACCGCGACGTCGGGATCGTCGAGCACCGCGCGCACGGCGTCCTTGTCGAAGATCACCTCGCGGCGCGGCCGGGCGGTAAAGGTCGCGGGCGGCAGCGGCGTATCCTCCGTCGAGACCGGGTGCCCGTCGGCCACCCACTTCGCGTAGCCGCCGTGCAGCACCATTCCGCCGTCGAAGCCCATGGCGTAGAAGGCCCACCAGGCACGCGTCGCCCAGAAGGGCTGGGTCCGGCTGTAGAAGACCACGCGGGTGTCGTCGCCGATACCCAGCGCGCCGGCGCGGGCCGCGAAATCGGCCGGCTCCGGCAGCATGAAGCGGTGTTCGTGGGGCGTGACCGACAGGTCGTCCTGGCAGTTCACATAGCCTGCGCCCGGGATATGCCCGGTAGCCCAGCCGTCGCGGTCGCCCTCGACCCGGTACTCGAGCTCGAGATCCGGCACCAGCACGGTCGTGGCGTCGAACACACGCAGATCCGGGTCGTCCAGGTGCGCGGCGAGCCAATCGGTCTCGACGAGCAGCTCGGGGTTCAGGCGGGTTTTGTCGGCCTCAGACATGGTTTTTGCTTCTCCGTTCCCTGTCGTCATAGTGGCGGTTCATCGCCGCAGGTCAAGCGGTCGCGCGGGTGACCGCGATGTAATACAGTTCCCGACAATCGGTCGCGTTCACACGCCGAGGCGTGCCGAATGCAAGGCATTCAGACGAGGGAAGTTCATGGACATCAAGTCAATCCAGATCGAGAAGACCGGCGGTCCGTCGGTCATGAAGTGGAATACCATCGACCTGCCGAAGCCGAAGAAGGGTGAGGTCACGGTCCGGCACACCGCTGTCGGCTTCAACTTCATCGATATCAATCACCGGACCGGCCGCTACCCGCTCGAACTGCCGACGGGCATAGGGTCCGAGGCCGCCGGCGTCATCGAGGCGGTGGGGCGCGGGGTCACCGATCTGAAGGTCGGCCAGCGCGTCGTCTATATCGGCAAGGTGGGCACCTATTCCGAGGCACAGAACGTGCCCGCCGTGATCTGCGTGCCGATCCCGCGCGGCATCTCCGACGAGATCGCCGCGGCGACCCACCTCAAGGGTATGACCGTCGAGATGCTGGTCGAGCGCGTGGGCGAGGTGAAAAAGGGCGATACTGTCCTCATGCACTCCGCTGCCGGCGGTGTCGGGCTCCTGCTGTGCCAATGGGCGAAGGCGCGCGGCGCCACGGTTATCGGCACCGCGTCATCGGCCGCCAAGTGCAAGGAGATCACCCGCGCGGGCGCGAAGCACGCCATCGACACCTCGAAGAAGGACGTCGCCAGGGAGGTCGCGAAGATCACCAAGGGCAAGGGCGTCGATGTGGTCTTCGACCCGGTCGGCAAGGACACCTACGAGACATCGCTCGCCTGCCTGAAGGACCGCGGGCTGCTCGCCAGTTTCGGGGGTGCGTCGGGGCCCGTGCCGGACGTGAACCTGAACGAGTTCCGCTACATGGCGCGAGCCTGGAAGCTGACCCGGGCCTCGCTGTTCAACTACACGGCCAGCCGCGAGGACCTGCTGCACAGCTCCAAGCGGGTGTTCTCGATGATCCGTACCGGCAAGATCAAGGTGAAGATCAAGCAGCGCTACCCGCTGAAGGACGCCGCGAAGCTGCACAAGGATGTCGAATCGCGGAAGCTGACCGGGATCAGCATGCTGGTGCCGTAGGCAACCGAACGGGTGGGGGAAACAGCATGCGCGTGATCGATTTCTTCGACCGTGGAGCGCTGCTCCATCCGGACCGTGCCTTCATGATCGCCGAGGACGGGTCGACCACAACCTATGGCGAAGCGCGCGACCTCTCTCACCGGACCGCGTGCGCGATGATCGCGGCCGGCTTCGGGTACAGGAAGCACGCCGCGATCTACAGTCCGAACGCGCCGGGAGCCTTCGATGCGCTTATCGGGATTTATCGGGCCGGCGGCGCGTGGGTGCCGATCAACGCGCGCAATGCCGTCGCCGAAAACGCCTATATTCTCAACAACAACGATACAGAGTTTCTGTTTTATCACAGTAACTTCGAGGACAACATAAAGGTTATTCGGCAGGAGTGCCCGGGGATCAGGAACTATGTCTGCCTGGACCGGGAGGGAGCGGACGCGCCGTCCTTCGCGGACTTCGTGGCAGGCCATGAGGGGCCGGCGCCGGACTTCCCCGACCGGCCGGACGACATCTGCGGCATTTTCCCGTCGGGCGGCACGACCGGCCGGCCCAAGGGGATCGTGTGGACCAACCACCTGTTCGAGACGATGGTCGGAGCGATGGTCGCACACATGCCGCCGAAGAAGCTCCCGGTGCATCTGTGCGCGGCCCCCATGACCCACGCGGCGGGCGTGGTCGCGCTGTCTCTCATGGCCTATGGCGCGACGAACATCATCATGAACGGGGTGCAGTTGCCCCAGCTCATGGAGAACATCGAGAACCACGGCGTCACGAACCTGTTCCTGCCGCCGACCGCGATCTACGTCATGCTGGCCCATCCCGATGTGCGGAAATACGACTACTCGTCGCTCGAGTATTTCGTTTATGCCGCGGCCCCCATGTCGGTCGACAAGCTCAAGGAGGCAATCGACGTGTTCGGCCCGGTGATGGCCCAGTGCTACGGCCAGGCCGAGGCGCCGATGATCTGTACCTATCTGCCGCCCGAGGCCCATACCGAGGCGCTGGCGACCAACAAGGCGCATCGCCTGGCGAGCTGCGGCCAGCCCTGCCTGCTGACGCCGGTGGAAATCATGGATGACGACGAAAACATCCTGCCGCCGGGCGAGCGGGGTGAGATCGTCGTCCGGGGCTCGCTGGTGATGGCGGGTTACTACAATAACCAGGCGGCGACGGACGAGGTATCGACCTCGAACGGCTGGCACCGGACCGGCGATATCGGCCTCAAGGACGACGAAGGCTTCATCTATATCGTTGATCGCAAGAAGGACATGATCATCTCGGGCGGCTTCAACATCTATCCGTCCGAGATCGAGCAGGTCGTTTGGGGACATGACGCGGTGCAGGACTGCGCGGTGATCGGCGTACCGGACGACAAGTGGGGCGAGGCGGTGAAGGCCATCGTC
This sequence comes from Rhodospirillaceae bacterium, assembly GCA_038132575.1. Classification (GTDB taxonomy): domain Bacteria; phylum Pseudomonadota; class Alphaproteobacteria; order UBA6615; family UBA6615; genus UBA8079. The sequence goes on along the minus strand of JAYPRP010000031.1, from coordinate 10,007 downwards.
GAGCTCAAGCCCGGACAGTCCGCGAGCGAGGACGAGATCATCGCGCTCTGCAAGACCGAGCTCGGCAGCGTGAAGGCGCCCAAGACGGTCGAGTTCTGGGACGAGTTGCCCCGTTCGCCCGTCGGGAAGGTGCGCAAGAAGGACATGCGCGAGAAGTTCTGGGAGGGCCGGGACCGCGCCGTCTAGCGCGCCCTGGCGAGGCCATGACCGCGCAGATCGGCATCCTGGGCCTCGGCGAAATCGGCGGTATGGCCGCGCGCCTTCTGCTGGCCGGTGGCTACGCCGTCTCCGCGGTGGGGCGCGCCAGCGCGGCCTGGCTTCCCGACGCCGGCGGTAAGCTCGTCCCGAATGCCGCGGCGCTGGCGGGGCATTGCGACATCGTCATCTGTGCGCTCGCCAGCGAGGACGCGGTCGAGGCGGCGGTCTTCGGGCCGGACGGGCTCGCGGCGGGCGCGCGCGACGGGCTGATCGTGGCCGACATGGGCACCTTCGCCGTCGCGCTCAAGGAGCGCGTTCGTGACACGCTCCATGCCGGGGGCGCGGTCGCGCTCGATACGCCGATCAGCGGCACTCCGGAGGCTATGGAGTCAGGTCGCGCCGTGATCATGCTGAGCGGCGACGAGGCAGCCTGCGAGTCCGTCCGCCCGGTGTTCGGCCTGCTTGCGCCGAAGACCCCCTATGTCGGTCCGTTCGGCCACGGCATGAAGCTCAAGTTCGTGCTCAACGCGCTGGTGACGAACCATGTTCTCGTGGCGGCTGAGGCGCTGAATATGGGGATCGCGTCGGGTCTCGATCCGCAGCAGATCATCGAGGTGGTCAAGCCGAGCGTCGCCACGTCGACCCAGTTCGAGCTTCGTGGCCCCCTGATGGCCGAACGCAATTGGGACGAGCCCACGGCGCCGGCTCGGCTGGTGCTCAAGGATACGCGCTACATCGTCGATCATGCGGCGGCGTTGGGAGTGCCGGCGCCGGTGTCGACGATCACCCGGGACCTGTACGAACGCGTGGCGGAGATGGGGATGCTCGACAAGGAGCTGGCGGTCATTTTCGACGCACTCGCGGTGGAGAACGCTTCGCGCGACAGCTGAACGGTCAGCCGGCCTGGTTTGCGCGAATGTGGTCCGCACGAATGTGCTGCAGCGTTTTCAGGAATGAGAACACGCTCGTCAGCACCAGGAAACCGATCCCGGTGTACGCGACCGCGAACGAGACGGTCGCGACCACGGCGCCGAAGACGGCCGGTCCGATCACAACCGCACCGAAGATAATGAATCCGAATGCGCCCGTGGTGCGGCTGACCTCGCCGCCGGGCGCGCGCCGGGCCGCCTCGGCGAGGTAAACCCCGTTCCAGCCGGCGGCGCCGGCACCGAAGATCACACCGACGCCGTAAATCAGGGCGAGGGGCCAGGAAGCGGTGAGGATGGCGGTCAAGAAGGCGGCGAGCGATGCCAGTAGCGCTAGCAACAGCAGCGTGACCAGCGGGCTGAGATAGCGCGATGCGATCGCACCGAAAACGATACGGCCGGCCCCGCCGCTGGCCTGGGCAACGGCGAGGATGGCGCCGGCTGTCACGACGGACAGGCCGATGTCTTCCTGAAGGTAGAGGACGATGAACGTCGTCAGGGCGTACTGGGCGATTACGAGCGGGACGCAGCCCGCGAGCATCCAGCGCAGGACTGGGCTGCGCAACACGAGGCGGACCGGTCCGATCAGTTCGAGCTTCACCCGGATCGAAGGATCCGCATATTGCGCATAGCCGCGCGACCATATTTCCGTGAACACAGCCGTGACGAGACAGGCTGCGGCAATCACGAGCATCGCGGTCTGCCAGTCCCACAGCAACATCAGGGGCGGGGCGATGAAACCCGCCATTGCCCCGCCGGCGGGAACGCCGGTCTGTTTGATGGAGAAAACGAGTGGCTGGAGATGCCGCGGCGTGGTGCGCGAAAGTATGTGGGAGCTGGCCGGGGTCGCCGGTCCGAGACCGGCGCCGATGAGCGCGCTGCCGAGCGCGACCAGGGCGAGATTACCGGTGGCGATGCAGGCGGTCCCCAGTGCACAGAGCAGGACCATGACCTGCGAAGCGCGCATTGGATTGAACCGGGTGGACAGCCCCGCAGCCATCATCGAACTGAAGGTTGCGGCGGTGAACAGGATCGTCGGCTGCATGCCGATCCAGGCCGGGTCCAGCCCCATTTCCGGCAGCGCCTGCTTGGCGAGGACGGGCGGGGCAAACACCGCCCAGGAGATCATCGCCTGAATCAGGGTGAGCAGGACGGTCGGGCCGATATAAGCCGCGCGGTCGGACATGTTCTGGGTGAGCGGCCCGGCTAGTAGTCGGGCATGGAGTAGAGGAGGACTCCGGCTTCGGCGCCGATCCGCGCCGCTTCCTCTGCGGCCGGCTTCGTCGGATCCCAGGGTTTTGCGTCATAGCGCATGCCGGTGATCTCGTTCGTCGCGTCGGACATCAGCCACACGACCGGTGCCTTCATGAGGTCCGCCTCGATCAGGACCGGGCTCTCGAGGGTCTTGTCCCGTTCCTTCATCTCGTCCGACATCCCGGGCGTGATCGCGCCGGCGCCGGGATTGAGGATATTCACCGTGACGCCCGTGCCCGCGAGATCCTTGTTCCAGATCTCCGTCGCACATTCGAGCGCCGCCTTGGACGGACCGTAGGGCGACGAGCCCTGCTTGGTCATTGTCCGGTACATGGTGGTCACGTTGATGATACGTCCCCAGCCTTGTTCGACCATCAACGGCGCAATGCGGCGCGCGAGCTTGTCGCCGCCGACGAAGTTCGTGTCCATCACGTTCTGGATGACCTCGTCGCTGGCCTCCCAGAATTTCGGCATCTCGCCGGTCGCCCGCCATTCGGGGCGCTTGTGGCCGTCGGGCCAGATATAGGTGAAGGTCAGGCCTGCATTGTTGACGAGACCATGAATAGCGCCGAATGCCTCGAGCGCTTCGGCGACGATCCGGTCGCAGTCCTCGGACTTCCGGATGTCGGCCGTAACGCAGTGGATCCGGCCCGGATGCCCGGCACACGAGGCCTGCAACTCGGCGAAGTCGTCGTCGATATGCGCAGCAGCCACGACATTGGCGCCGGCCTCGGTCAGCGCCTCGGTCATGGACCGGCCGAGGCCGCGACCGGCTCCCGTCATGATCACCACGCGTCCGCTCAAGTCATACTCGGCCATTTTCAGTTCCCCGCCTGTTACTCTGAATCATTCTTGAGGGACGCACGCTATGAGCCACCGCTCGTTACCGCAACTGATTCCTGTCCGGACAAATTTGTTCCATTGAGTCACAGGACTCTACACATGAAGGCAAGTGGCGGGCAGCATGTCGGGCGGCGAGCAGCAGATGCTTGCCGTCGCGCGCGCGCTGATGAGCGGCCCGAGCCTGTTGCTCGTGGATGAGCCGTCTGTCGGTTTGGCACCGATCCTGGTCGCGCAGATGATCGAGAAGATCGGCGAGCTCAACAAGAGTCGCGGCCTGACGATCCTGATGGCGGAGCAGAACTTCAACCAGGCGATCAAGATCGCGGACAAGGGCTACATCATCGTGCACGGCGAGATTGCGTTCGCCAGCAAGGATGCCGCCGACCTCCGCGAGAACGAGATGGTGAAGAGCTACTATCTCGGCGCGTAAGTGTTACGCCGCCTTCTTCTGCATAAGTTCCCAGATGCGCTCCGGCGTGGCGGGCATGTCGATGTGCGACACGCCGTAATCGCGCAGTGCGTTGGCAATCGCGGCGATCACGACGGGCGGCGCCACCAGTGCACCCGCTTCGCCCGCGCCCTTGACCCCCAGGATATTCGTCGTGCACGGCACTTCGTTTGTGTCGAGCTCGATCATCGGAAGGTCGACGGCCCGGGGCATGGTGTAGTCCATGAACGAGCTGGTGATCATCTGTCCGTTCAGCGGGTCGTAGACGGTGTTTTCCAGGATCGCCTGGCCGACGCCCTGGGCAACGCCGCCATGGACCTGCCCCGCGACCAGCATTGGGTTGATCACCTTGCCGACGTCGTCGACGGCACAGTAGCGAACGATGTCGATGACACCGGTGTCTGCGTCGATCTCGAGTTCGCAGACGTGGCAGCCGTTGGGATAGCTCCAGTTCTCGATGGTATGCGTATCGGTCCCGCTGAGCGGCCCCTGCAGCTCCTCGGGCAGTGTCGTCGAGGTGTGGGCATGTTTCGCCACATCGAACAGCGTCACGCTGCGGTCCGTGCCGGCCACCCGGAATTCCCCGTCGGCGAACTCGATGTCGGCGCTTGCCGTCTCCAGCATCTCCGAGGCGATCAGGGTGCCCTTGGTGATCACCTCGTCGCTCGAGTTGAGAGCCGCGACGCTGCCGATATGGCTCGTACGCGATCCGTGGCTGCCCCCGCCGTCCGGAAGATTGTCGCTGTCCGACGTGTCGATCAGGACCTGCTCGAAGTCCACGCCGAGCTTCTCGGACACCAGCTGCATGAATGAGGTGTCGTGTCCCTGGCCCATGGGCTGGGTGCCGACGCGGACCACGACCTGGTCCTCTTCGACCTCGACTTCGGCGGTTTCGGTTGGGTTGCCCGCCGTCGTCTCCAGATACTGGCTGATCGCGATACCGCTTAGCTTCCCGCGTTTGCGGGCCTCCGTACGCCGTGCCTCGTGCCCGTCCCAATCGGCCATCTTGGCGACGAGGTCCATGTTTTCCTCGAACGCCCCGCTGTCGTAGGTCGTGCCGACCGCATTCGTGTAAGGGAAGCCGTCACCGGGGATGAGGTTTCGGCGTCGTATCTCCACAGGATCGATTCCCAGGTCGTGGGCTGAGACGTCGACAAGGCGTTCCATGACATAAATCGCCTCGGGGCGTCCCGCACCGCGATAGGGTCCCACGGGGGCCGTGTTCGTGACGACGCACTTCACCTCGACGTCCGCCACGGGGACGTCATAGACGCTTGTGAGGATCTTGGGGCCGATCTGGGTGGGGACGGAAACCCCGGCGGAGCAGGAATAGGCGCCGATGTTGGCGACGGTCTTGACCCGGACCGCGAGGAACTTTCCATCCTTGTCCAGCGCCAGCTCGCAGTCCGAGATGTGATCACGACCGTGCAGGTCGCTCAGGAATGCTTCCGTCCGGTCGCTGATCCACCGCACCTTGCGGCCCAGCCGCTTCGCCGCGACGAGGACCAGAACCTGTTCGGGATAGGGATGGGTTTTCATGCCGAAGCCGCCGCCCACATCGTCCACCAGGACGCGAATCTTCGTCGGCTCGCATTTGAAAAACGCACCGGCGAGCCAGGTGCGCAGAAGGTGCCGGTTCTGGTTGGACGTGTAGATGGTGTAGCGGTCCTCGTCGGCGTCATAGCTGCCGATCGCGCCGCGCACCTCCATCGAATTCTGCACAATCCGCTGGTTAACCAGCCGTACAGAAGATACATGATCGGCTGCTGCGAAGGCCTTGTCGGTCCCGTCCGTATCCCCGATCTGTGCCTGGAACAGGTAGTTTTTGGGAACGTCGTCCCAGATTTGGATCGCGCCGTCGTCCATCGCGCGGTCGGTTTCAACGACCGCGTCGAGCGGCGCGTAGTCGACCTTCACCGCCTCGGCCGCGTCGCGTGCCTGGTCCAGCGTTTCGGCAACGATGAATGCGACCGGATCGCCGACATATCGTGCGCGGTCGGACGTCAGCGCATGCTGGGGTGGATAGACGAGGGGCGAACCGTCGGGTTTTGTCAGTGCCGCGAAGAAGGGCGGGGGCCCCGGGAATGTCCCGATCCGGTCATCCGCCAGATCCTGGCCCGTCAGCACCGCGAGCACGCCCGGCATCTTCTCTGCGGCCGATGTGTCGATGGAACGGATGTCGGCATGGGCGTGCGGGGAACGCAGCACGAACCCCATCGCCTCACCGTCGCGCGGCATGTCGTCGTTGAATTTTCCCCGACCGGTCAGAAGTCGCGGGTCTTCGGTGCGGCGCACCGGCTGGCCAACTCCATATTTCGCCATGTCATCCCCCCTGACTGAATTCCGTTATTCGCGATATTATGGGGGGAACAGGCCGGTCGTGCGACACAGAATGCATGCGGACGGCTGAAAACACAGAATTCCGGGGGCAAACGTGTCGATTCCGAACCAACGCACTGTCTATCTGAACGGCGACTACATTCCGGAGAACGAAGCGCGCCTTCCGTTCCGGGACCGCGGGGTCAAATACGGGGACGCGGTGTTCGACACCACGCGGACCTTCGGCCACGAAATCTTCAAGCTTCAGGAGCATCTCGAGCGGTTGTATCGTTCGCTCCGCTACATCGGGATCGATCCCGGCCTTTCACTCGACGAGATGGCGGCCGTGACGGAGGAGGTCGTCCGGCGGAACCTGCCGACGATTGCGGCCGACGAGGACCTCTGGGTCTCCCAGCGCATCACCCGCGGTATCGTCGATCCTAACGAGCGATCGGCCTGGCCGGACTATGTGGGCCCGACAGTCATCGTCGAATGCCTGCCGTTACCGCTCTCGACGCGCGCGAAGGTCTATCGCGACGGGATCGACATGATCGTCTCGTCGGTGCGCCGGACCGCGCCGGACATGCTGAGCCCGCGGGCGAAGACTCACAACTATCTGAATCTGATCATGGCCGACGAGGAGGTCTCCGCGCAGAACCCGGAGGCCTATGCCCTGATGCTGGATCACAATGGCAACGTCGCGGAGGGCAGGGGCAGCAACGTGTTCTTCGTATCGGAGGGGCGGCTCTATACGCCCCAGGAGCGTTACGTGCTTCCGGGCATCAGCCGCCAGACGGTGATGGAGCTCGCCGCGACGCTGGACATTCCCTGTGCCGAGAAGGATTACGATCTCTACGATGCGTACAATGCGGACGAGGCCTTCATTGCATCCACCAGCTTCTGCATCTGCCCGTGTCGCAGCATCAGCGGGCGTGTGTTCGGAGACGGTTCGGTGCCGGGGTCGGTCACGAAGCGGCTGATGGATGCCTATGTGGAGCATGTCGGGTTCGACTGGGTGTCCCAGTACACGCGGTATCCCGTGCAGGACGCGCCACGCCTCTAGCCCGTCAGGGCGTGTGCCGGGCGAACCAGTCGGTGAGCGTCTGCATCGACTTGTCGAACTCTTCCATCAGGAAGAAATGGCTCGATTTCTCGAAGACCACCGTTTCCGAGTTCGGAATCCTAGCTGCAAGCTCGTTCGTGCCTTGCATCGAACATATCGGGTCCTGGCGCCCCGCCATGATCAGTGTGGGGCAGGCGATCTCCCCGAGCCGGTCACCTGTATCGTGGGTTAGGGCCGTGTGGTTGAGGTTCACGTAGGAAATCTTGCTGCGTGCCTCGTTGCCGACCAGCGCCTCGATCTGCTCCATGGCCCCGGGGTTGTCGTTGTAGAAGGCGGGTGACACAAACATATGGGCCGAGTGGCGCGCCCAATCCGCCCAGTTGTCACGCCACTCCAGCACCTCGCGCATGTTTTCCAGGATGCGCTTGCCGATCCGGTCCACCTTCGGGGTAGAGGCCGCGAGGATCAGCGATTGGAGCCGGTCGGGCGCTTTCAGTGCCATATGCTGGCCAATCAGGCCGCCCAACGACCGGCCCACCACATGGGCCTTGTCGATCCTGAGATTGTCCATGAGTGCAAGCATGGTATCGGCCAGCTCTTCGGTGGTGCACGGAGCGTCGACCGGGGAACTCTCGCCGGAGCCTGGATTGTCCATGGCCACCACGCGGTATTCACCGCCGAAGGCGTCGAGTTGCGGGAGCCACGCCGTATAATCACCGGCGAGGCCGTGGATCAGAACGATCGGGAACCCGTCGCCTTCCTCGACATAGTTCACATCGAAGCGGCTGCAATTGACGATTGGCATATCGGAGCTCCTTCGTTTGGTTAGGCTGCGTTCTTTGCCAGCCAGTCCTCGATTGTTTTGAGTGCCTTCTCGGCTTCCTCCATGAGGAAGAAATGGCTCGATTCCTCGAACAGCACGAACTCGGAGTTGGGAAGCTTATCCATCATCCAGTTCTGCGCAGTCATCGAGCAGATCGGATCGTAGCGCCCGCCCATCACCAGGGTTGGTGCCGCGATCTCGCCCAGGCGATCGAGGACGTCATGTTCGATGCAGGCTGTTGCAAGGTGGCTGTACGAGACCATATCGCGGCTTTCGGCACTGACCAGCGCCGTGATTTTCTCGATCAGTTCCGGGTTCGCATTGAAGAAGTTCGGGGACACGAACAGGTAGACGGCGTGGGGTGCCCATTCCGCCCAGCTCGGTCGCCATTCGAGGAGCTGCTGGAGATTGCCGATGATTTGCGCGCCCAGAGGGTCGAGGCGGGCAAACGATGCGGCCATGGCGAGCGAACGCACGCGCTCGGGGGCCTTCAGGGCCATGTGCTGTGCGACGCCGCCGCCCATGGAACGCCCCACGATCTGTGCGCTCTCGATCCCAAGCTGATCCATCAGGCCGAGGGTGGCATCAGCGAGGTCCGCCGTGCCGGCCGGTTCGGAAACCGGTGTGCTGCCGCCTGAACCGGGGTTATCGAAGGCGATGACCCGGTAGCGATCCTTCAGCGCGGCGACCTGTGGCAGCCACGCAGTGTGGTCGCCGGCAAGCCCGTGGATCAGGACGACCGGCTCACCGTCACCCTCCTCGATGTAGTTGATATCGAAGCGGCCGGTATTCACGACGGGCATGGCTTTCACTCCTCAATAAAAACGCCGCGAAACCCGTGGCTGCGCGGCGTTTGGTTGGTTTTCACGAGGCGGTACCGATCAGCGAATGCGGTCGCCGTTTGCGTCGAACAGGAATATCGCGTCGTCGGGGAATCCCACATCGACCTTGGCGTGACGCTCGACCTTCTGGGTACCTTCAATGACCGCAACGAACGGGCGATCAGCGTTGGTTCCGAAGTAGAGCAGCGTGTCCTTGCCGAGCGGCTCGACGAGCTCGATCTCGCTGTTAATGGAGGCACCGGCGCCGTTGGCGCCGATGGTCACATTCTCGGGACGGATACCTAACGTGCCTTTGCCCGGTGCGGTTTCGTTGTATTTCGCCGGAAGCAGAATGTTGAACTGGCTGCTATGGAATTCGAGCCCGTTCTCGCCTGCGACGAAGTCACCCTCGACCAGGTTCATTGCCGGATTGCCGAAGAAGTCCGCAACGAAATAGGAGACTGGGTCGCCGTAGATTTCCAGCGGCGATCCCATCTGCACGATCCGGCCCTGGTTCATCACCACAATCCGATCGGCCAGGGTCATGGCCTCTTCCTGGTCATGGGTGACGTAGATGAAGGTCTTCTGCAGCTCGTCATGTAGCCGGTCACATTCTGCGCGCAATTCGCGGCGCAGTTTTGCATCCAGGCTCGACAGCGGCTCGTCGAGCAGGAAGTTGGACGGCTCGGTGACGAGGGTGCGAGCTAGTGCGATGCGCTGGGACTCACCGCCGGAACACTGGGCCGGCATCTTGCCGAGCAGGTGGGTAATGCGAACGAGTTCGGACACCTCCTGCACCTTTTGGGCCTGCTCGTCCTGTGGCACTTTCTTCATGCGCAGCCCGAAGGCGATATTGTCGGCTACATTCTTGTGCGGGAAGAGCGCGTGGCTCTGGAACACCATGCCCAGGTCTCGGTCGCCCGGTTCCTTCTCGTTAACGACCTGGCCATCGATCTGGATGTCACCCGATGTGGGATCCTCGAAGCCGGCAATCATCCGCAATGTCGTTGTCTTGCCACAGCCTGACGGACCGACGAAGACGATGAACTCGCCATCCTCGATGGTCAGGTTCATGTCATTCACGGCAACGACGCTGCCGAATTCCTTGCGCAGGTTTACGAGTTCGATACGTGACATGGCTCGTTACCTCCTCACCATTCCAAAACTGAATCCGCGCGCGAGATGCTTGCGGATGATGAGCCCCACCACGATCAGTGGCAGGGTGATGCCGACCGACAGAGCAGCCTGGCGTCCGTATACGCGGCCTTCGGTCGAGCCCTGATATTTCGACAGTTCGACGGGCAGCGTGACC